>CAZYLQ010000026.1:0-16422 GCA_964648395.1 uncultured bacterium
CGGGAAAATGCAATGATGACAGCCAAGGAGTATAAGGGTATTTTCATCTTTTCATAGAAATAGGATAAAACAACTGCAATTGCAGATATGTTGGCAGCATGATTTGAAGGCATGCTCCATTTTCCCCCTTTTGCGACAAGCAGATTAATGTATTCATAGATGTCATAAGATGGGCGAGTTCTCCCAATATGGGGTTTCAAAATAAAAGTTGAAAAAGAATCTGTGAGCCCAACCACCACAATTAAAATTACCAATGCGATTTGTCCACGTCTCCCGTTCATTATAGCCAAATAGAAAAACAAAATTATAATAATAAGGACCCAGTTATTCTTATTCGTTATCAGGGGCATAATAGAATCAAACACGGGATTTGATAAGGTTTGATTGATCAAAAAAAAGATCTTTATATCTAGTGCTTTGAAAAGATGAAACATCGAATTACGTATTAATTAATGATTGAAATTTTAGAATTTGCTTGACGGAGCTAAGGACACCACCTAATTTACATATCAGATTTAATAGCAGGATAATGTAAGAAAGGTCTGGCAGTTCCCCCGATTTCCAGGGCTTGAATTATCCTGCTATTGTTTCATAAAAAAAGCCCTTCGTTTTCTGCGGAGGGCTTTTCCACATTAGAATTTTGTTTGGAGCCTCAAAAGAATAACACGCCCTAATGATGGTCCACCAACAATCTCAGTATGGTTGTGATCTAATACATTTGAAATGGTAAAATTTGCTTTCACATACTGATTGATTTCATATCCAAAATGCATATCAAAAATTGTATAAGGATTAATATCACCAAAATAAATTCCAGAAGACCATTTAAATCCATCCACGTAACGCGCATTCAGAGATGCTGTAAATGGATACCGTCTCGGATTAAATTGTAATTTCATTCCAGCTTTATGTCTAGGTGCATTAATTGGGTCTTTAGCTTTGGTAATTGGGTTATAGAAATCTGTCATCCCTAAATGAGAATAACTAAGATCCAAAGACCATTCGAGATTAACAATGGTTGTAAGGCTCGCATCCAATCCCCACATATCCACTTCTCCATAATTAATATAGCCAACTACTACAGGCGGCGTATAGCCGGGAATTGTATCCATAGCTATTACACCTTGAATATTACTTTGCCAATGGTTAAACGCTTCATCATAATCATCTCGATCAATAATATTATCATTTTCGAGATCATTCATAGTATTCGTAAGACTATCCCCATTGTAATCCGTTTCCAGAACCGATTTATCAATAACAATAGGCGTAATAAACGTCACTGGACTCACGAAACTACTGTAATGACTTGTATAAAGGTCTAGAGTTCCAAACATTCGTTGATTTAGTCGTCCTTTATATCCTAATTCCCAGGATCTTACAGTCTCAGCTTGAATCTCTGGAAGGTCTGTCACATTTTGTCCGAAGAATCCAGGAATTTTTGGATCAGTTGATGGATAGAAAAAAATACTTTCACTGGTATCCACTGGTTCATATTTCCCTTCATAAGGTTTGTAGTAATATGGATTTCCAAGAGAATCTCGCGGAAAAACATACCCACCATCTGCACCTCGGGCATATACCTTAAAAACAGACACACGTGTTACAAAAATATCAAGAAAAAGGGCTTGGTTGGATGGTGTATTGAATGCCGTAGCCCAAGTGAGACGGAAATTTTGATTTTGTTTTGGTCGATATACGAGTCCGATCTTGGGTGAAAGCTGAATGCCTTCTTTTTGGTCAAAATCAAATTTCCAATCAAAAGGGCTGTAACCCATCCCGTAACCCTGATTATTGAATTCAATCATATTGGTAAGTCGGTCATGAATATCATACCGAGTAGCCTGGATAAATTCCCACTTTTTATTTAGTTTCCAATTAACCTGGTAATAAGCACCCAATTCATTCACAGTATAGCGATTGTCTTCTGCAGCTTCATCAATGCCTTCATCAATATTTTCATCTGTTTTTCCATCTCCATCATTATCTATACCGTCAGCATAAACTAAAAATCTTTGATTGCCCATCCATTGCACACCCGGTTCCACTATTTCACCTAATTCAAATTCGCCGCTACCATCTGAATCTACATAATCTGGTATACCATTTCCATTTAAGTCTTTGTAATCATCGCTATCGCCATCATTGTCAAAGCCATCAGCGATTGCACCTAAAACGGCATCATCATAAATAATTGACCCATCATTTGCCAGTCCAATCGAATCATTTACCATTCCTGTATTTTTACCATCATCAGTACTCCAGGAAGTATAACTTTCACCCGAGTCGTACCAAGTATCATCGTTACCATCATCAAAGATATAAGGCGAGCCTGCTTCACCATTCCCATTATTATCTCGATTATCTGTATAATTCTTATCAGATAAAATGGTGCCCCGTGTATCTGGTAGAGTCAGAAAATAATCAACTCCCCAGACAAACCGTATATCACCATTTTTCCATTCATTAACCTGCTGGAGCTGGGCACTGAACTTTTTTGACCTATCATAGATAGTACTACCTGTGGCCAGGTTTCTGGTTGGGTGGCTTGGGTCTCCAGAATAACTTGAATTTAAGTATGTTTGAAAAAAGAAATTTTTATAGCGAATTTTAGCTTGATAGTAACGGTAAATCCATCCATCAGCTAAATAACGCGCAATACCGGTAATGTTAATATTTCTTGCCCAGGCAAACCCGTGGGATAAACTCGCGGTTAAATCAGAATTGGGTTCCCAATCCAGTCGAAGATCATAACGATAATTCCGAACTTTAAACTCCGGATAATCTTCAATACCATCATCATTTGCATCTTTATACACACGGGGAAGTCCACCATAATCGATGGTAATATCTTTTTCATCTTTTTCATCAACACCCACCTCACCAATACTGGGGAGTCCGTCACCATCTAAATCATTTAATTCAAATTGATCCCATTCGCCATTGCCATTAAGATCTGTATAGGATTCCCCATCCCATACACCATTCCCTTCACCATAATCGCCGGTATCTCCTGCACCATCCAAGCCCCAATCAAGAAATAGTTCAGCGTTTGAATATTGTTCATTTCCATTTAAATCCGTATAAGGTTCACCATTGTCCCAAGAACCATTTTCATTCAAATCTGTAAATGGTTCAGCTGGATCCCAAACACCATTTCCATTAGTGTCGAAATAATATTCAGATGAAGGAAAACCATTCCCATCAAAATCTTCAAAATCTTCTTCTCCAACATCCCATGGTTTATCATTTGCATCAATATATGGGCCCCAGTCACCGTCATCATCTCTTCCGTTGGTTCCCCAATCATCATCATAAACACCATTTTTGTTTGTATCGAAAACAATATTTCCTTCTGAATCATATTTATAGTCTCCGAATCCGAATTTGTGGGTAGAGTCCAATATAGTCCACACAGAATCAGGATTTGAAAAAACCGTGGTATAGGGAATACCTGAAATTGTATTTCCAAATCGATCTAACCACGAACTTCCTCGTTCATCAGATTCATCAATATGGCCATCACCATCGTTGTCTACGCCATCGTACCATATTTCAGATGCATCATCAACATATAGATCAATCCCTTCATCTATATCGCCATCACCATCATTGTCGATGCCATCTGCATACACAAACCCTATTTTTTCTTCTGTAATGAACCATAAAACTGTACCGTTGTCCAGCGTGACCCTGTTGAATTCATCGTCAGCTGCATCATCAACCATTTCCTGTGTAATTAAGGGAGATGCATCTTCACCGATTGATTCAATTTTATCTCCCCAATAATAACCGACCCATGAATCATTAGCTCCATCTACTTCTTTAATCATTTCAGTTGTAAATCTTTGATTTTCATTTTCAGCAAGAGATCCACCTCGATCCAGGCGATCATGTTTATACTTGGGACGACCAATAAATAATGGGTCATGTCCTTCATATTCATCAGGGTTAAAATGGGTCCAATCTTGTCCGGCTAAGGCCACCCCGGATACCTTAAAACCAAAATCTCCAAACTTATGCGCTGTTCTAAAAGTGAATTTTTTTAATAGATCCGTATCTCTCTGGCTTAATAGACCGCCTTGAATATTGATACTAGTCCCCGTGGTTCTAATAGGGGAAGATGTTACAATATTCAAAACACCACTATGGGCATTGGGCCCATAAAGCGCCGAAGCGGGGCCTAAGACCACTTCAATCTGTTCAACATCTTCAAAAGAAACAGGTATAACGTTATAGGCTGTAAGTCGCAGGGATGGGACATTTGCCATGCGACCATCTGTGAGAGTTAGAAGGCGGGAACTAAAAGATGAATTAAAACCGCGAGCCGTCATATTATAGCTGTCAATACCTGATTGTGTAAAATCGATTCCCTTTGTTCCTTTTAAGTAATCCCCGAGATTCGTATTACTTTCCCGACGAATTTGCGCTTTGGATATAACAGATATTGCTGCTGGTGCATCTTCAACCCTTTCACGTCGCCTTGATGCCGTAACCACATACGTTTCCATCTGAATCGCTTCCGGTTCAAGCTCCAAGTCTTGAGAGTAAGTTTTATCTTCAATGACGGTTACATCTTTTTTCAGGATCTGATATCCGATATATGTAACCATGAGAGTATGCTCACCTGCCACCACTTGTGAGATTGTGTATCTTCCTTCCGTGTCTGTTGCTGCACCTTGGGATGACCCTTCCAAAACAACATTGGCGCCCATTAAAGGTGATCCATTTGTTGCATCAAGAACTCTACCAGTTATTGTCCCATCTTGAGCAAAAATAGTTGATACCACTAAAAAAACAATTGTAGCTATTTTTTTCATTTCGATTGTTATATATAATAAACAGCCCCGCAAAAAACGGGGCTGTTTATCATTTAGTATATGTGCGATTGAGATATTATTTCAACAACAACATTTTTCCTTTTTGAATCCGATTATCGGAACGTACTTCATAAAAGTAAACCCCGCTGGGTACTTTATTTCCATAATGGTCTGTACCAAACCAGGAAATATTATAGGTACCAGCGTTGAGAATACCATTTTGAAGGACGGTAATCTCTTGACCCAAAATGGAATAAATCGTAATAGTCACATCAGAAGACTTTTCTGTTGCGAATTTGATTTGTGTTGAAGGGTTAAATGGATTTGGATAGTTACCATAGACTTCAAACTTCTGAGCCAAGGGTGCTTCTTCATCCACTTCTAATTGAGTATTTCCCCAGAAAGTTCTTACGCGTTGGGTGGTATTATCTGGGATACAATTGTTATCTATTTCGAATACCAATCTACCTGTTTCATCATAATCATTATAATCCCAACCGGAATCATCTACGCCACAATCGTCATCTTCTTCGGGACAGGCACTCTTAACACCTAAAAGTGAAAGGGTTGGTCCGGCTTCCATCACCTCTAAACAAGCAAATACATCACCGTAAGCCACGAAACAATCATTAAACCAGGCAGTGAGTGTATCCCCAACTCCCGTAGCAACAGCGTCAGCATAAGGATCGTCCAAATAAATTGAAGCAACTGAATCTGCAGCAGCTGTTGCGGACATATCTACATCGTTTGTTGCAGTGAACATGGCTTCAAAAACACCTGAAAAAGTGCTGGCTGCTTCCAGGAAATTGTAGGTAAAGAAATAACCTGTAGGCGCTAAGGGTTCATCTCCACTGAAAAGTGCACCGTCGCCACCCATGGGGTCAAAAATGTAGCCCCAGTTTGCATCAACTTGACCGGCAGCGATTGTATCAGTCGGATCTAATGGATTAATTTCATAAGTATCCGGATTCTCAGGATCAATGGGATGGCCACTGCCACCTAGCATTGGAAAAGCGATAGGGTTCTCCCCATAATAACCGCCACCTGTCCAGCCTAATGATTCCCATAGGTCATTTGCATAGTAGTATAAATACGCCTCCATATTGTCAATTGTTACTGTATCAGAAGGTGCAACAGGAACGCCTGTGACTCCATTGAGTTCACCAGCATCATCTACGCCAAGTCCACTGGCAACGCCATCGTGTGCTTCCCAGTACATTTCAAGACCGGCAGGTGTTGCATGACTTGCATCTGTGTAATCAACTGTAACCATTCCCCAGTTTTCCATATCTGTACCGACACCATAATCAACACCATGTGTTCCACCAACGAGATCTGGAGCGTTAAATTGTGCAAAAACACTGGATAAAGATATTCCCCAACCCATAGAATGTGCATTTGGATCATCCGGGTGATCATATCCAGGTGTGCCTATCCAAGTCCCAGCTTCTGCAACAGCAGGAACAGTGGCATAAGTTGAACAATTTAGTGTTTCTGTGGTTGGATAGGTACTACCATCATTGATTGTGAAAGTATTATCATCATTCAGATTAACATTCATTGCTACGCCAGCCCATTGCAGTAACGCTTCATTAATGAGTGGAACTAAGGCGACTGTGATTGTATCACCGATGTCGTATTCTACTAAGGGATGTGTATACCCCATGCCAGCAGCAGCAGCAGCAGAACTAGGCCAGGAACCGGAAACTTCGTAAACGGCAGTTGCATCTTCAGCGCTTGCAGAATCACGAACCACATAGGTGTATTCTACTATGGCGGCTCCAAGTTGCCAGTTTGCTTCAATACTTTGGGAAAATAATAATCCCGTCAAGAGAGTGAGTGGAAGAAAAATTTTGAACATTTTCATCATTTTGCTTCTCCTTTTTTGTTTAGTTAGAGAGAATGTTGTTCGATCAAATGAGAAGATCGTACCTAGGAAGATAAAACATCAGCCGGGAAGATTCAAAGACTTTTCGAAAACCAACTATTTGTTCTTTTTTCCTTTTTCATAACTTCGTTTGGCCCATAATAAGAACAGGGAATAGAGGAAGAGAATGCTCCCGAAAATGAATAAACCATTTAAAACTAACCATCTCCAAAAATTTTCCATCATAGTTGGTGGCCCTCCTATCTACCTTTTATATTCATCCCATAAATATACCTATTTTTTTTAATTTACATCTAACTAAAATAAATGAAGATCGCTGTATTAGTTAAACAAGTTCCCGGGTCTGAAACTGCTTTACCCATTTTAGGGAATCATAATTGGATTGATGAGGAGCAGGTGTCCTTCGTGATGAATCCACCTGACAACTTTGCAATTGAAGAAGCATTGCTAATTAATGAGAGAGCAGGTGATGGTGAAGTTGTGATTGTAAGTATGGGACCTGCCAGAGTTCAAAAAGTTATCCGGGAAGGATTAGCAAAGGGAGCGGACCGAGGTATCCATTTAGAGGAAGATGGACAAATTGAAACTGACCCACTATCTATTGCAAAAAGTATTTCTTCGATACTAAAGGAAGAAAATTTTGATCTGGTCCTCTCGGGGCTCCAATCTGATGACACTGGCATGGGACAGACTGGTGTTTTGATTGGTGAAATGTTGGGAATGTCCACTTGTACTTTGGCTATGGAAACAGATGTACAGGATAATATGATCCGTGTGAAAAAGGAATTGGAATCGGGATGGTTTCAATGGGTGAGATTACCCTTACCAGCCTCCATCAGTATTCAATCCGGATTGAATACACCTCGATATCCATCTTTAAGGGGCATCATGGGAGCGAAGAAAAAAGAGATTAAAGTTGTTTCATCTTCCGATCACCAAACTGATTCAATATTACAATCAATTGATAAAGTGTTTGTTTCCCAGACATCCAAACAGACTGAAGTCATAGAAGGTGATGCAGATGCTGCAGTCATTCGCATTGTTGAAATTTTAAAATCAGATATAAAGGTTTTGTAGATCATGGATATACTAGTCGTATTGGAAGATAATCGTGGATCTCTCCACCGCATGAGTAAGGAAGCTATTACTGGTGCACAAAAAATGGGTGGCTCTATTTCTGCCTTAGCCATTGGAGTTAATGCAGATGCTATAGCTGGAGAACTATCAGGTGTGGATATAACAGAAGTGATAACTATAAACCATGACCTTGTCTCATCCTATAACGCAGATGGATACTCAGATGTAATAAGCCAAGTGATTAAATCTGAATCACCCAAAACCATTGTTGCTGGCCACTCTTACCAAACCCGGGATTTCATGCCCTGTGTCAGTGCTAAATTGGATATTCCTTTTATTCCGGATATTATTTCCTTGGATGATGGGATTGTGAAACAAGTATTGAATGCAAAATTAAATGCGTTAGTAACAACCTCCGCAGATCAAGTGATCCTTAGTTTTCAGTCTGCAACTTTTAGCGAAGAAGCCATGATCACAGGTTCTTGTTTAACCCGTTCTATTG
Source organism: uncultured bacterium (assembly GCA_964648395.1). Classification (GTDB taxonomy): domain Bacteria; phylum Fidelibacterota; class Marinisomatia; order Marinisomatales; family UBA1611. The sequence goes on from CAZYLQ010000026.1 coordinate 8,288, forward strand.
AAGTAAATCTTGATTCATCTATCGTTAGAAGCGAAGCTGAAGACCCTTTCCAGGAAGATGTAGGCGACGTGGATTTGGAAAGTGCAGAACTTATTGTTTCCATCGGCCGTGGAATCGAAAAGGAAGAAAATATATCCATTGCCTTTGATCTTGCGAAAGTATTAGGTGCCGAGGTATCTGCCAGTCGGCCTGTGGTGGACTCAGATTGGGTGGAGTCATTTCGCCAGGTGGGCAGTTCGGGTCAAACGGTTGCCCCCAAACTATATTTTTCATTGGGCATCTCCGGCGCTATTCAGCATGTGGTTGGGATGAAAGGGTCGAAGAATATTCTCGCTATTAATAAAGATCCGGATGCACCTATCTTTGAAATTGCAGATTATGCTGTAGTTGGGGACCTTCTGGACATAATCCCTAAACTGGTAGAAGCATTACAGACAGAAAAAGATTTATGATTGAACGGGAAGTCCTGGAACTGGATGTCCTATTTGTAGGTGCGGGTCCTGCGAGCCTTGCTGGAGCGGTTCACCTTCAGCGGCTTTTGCGAGAATCGGGTCAGGATGCTAGTGTGGGCGTCTTGGAAAAAGCCGGCGAAGTAGGTGCCCATTCTTTATCTGGCGCCATTGTTGATCCCCGTGCGCTTAGAGAACTTTTTCCAGATAAAAATGATCAAGATTTTCCCTTTGAAGCAGAAGTTTCGGAAGAACATCTTTATTATTTGACAGAAACCAGGAAAATCCCATTCCCGTTTATCCCTCCATCTATGAACCACCACGGATGTTATGTAGCATCCCTGGGAAAGCTTACACGCTGGTTAGGCGAGGCCTGTGAAAAGGATGGAGTGGACATTTTCTGTGGCTTTGCGGGAACGGAACTGCTTTATGATGGGGATCAGGTCATTGGCGTTCGCACGGGTGATAGAGGCATTGATAAAAAGGGGGTACAAAAACAACATTTTGAGCCAGGCGCGGATATCCATGCCAAGGTGGTTGTTCTGGGTGAAGGAACGCGAGGGAGTCTGACCAAAATACTTTTACACCGCCACAATCTTATGGATGAACGTAATCCGCAGGTTTGGGCTGTTGGCGTGAAAGAATTGTGGCAGATGCCGGCCGGCATAGTTCAGCCTGGCTATGTGGCCCATACCATGGGCTTCCCTTTGGGTCATGATATTTTTGGTGGTGCGTTTCTTTATGGGATGAAGAATGATATCTGGAATCTGGGTCTCGTGGTGGGTTTGGATTATAAAAATCCAGCCGTGGATTCTCACCACGAACTTCAAAACTTGAAAACTCATCCCTGGATACGTTCGTTAATAGAAGGCGGTAAAATGGTTGCTTATGGAGCTAAATCGTTGCCCGAGGGCGGTTGGTATTCCATCCCAAAGCTATCAATAAGCGGCGCTATGCTGATTGGTGATTCCGCTGGATTTATGAATGGACAAAGGTTGAAAGGTATCCACTTAGCCATGAAATCCGGGATGCTGGCTGCTGAAACAATTTCTAAAGCATTGGTCGAGAATAATTTTACTGAGTCAAAACTGGGAGATTATGAAGATCGTATGAAGTCGAGTTGGATCAGAGATGAATTATGGAAGGTGCGAAATTTTCATCAGGGATTTGATCATGGACTGTTTGGAGGATTAACAAATGCAGGAATAGGACTTTTGACTGGTGGCCGTGGGTGGGGATTTAAAAATCGCCTTACCAGTGAACCCGGCCATTTACAACTGGAAAAAGGACTAAAAAAAGACCGTTACAAAGATTTGGAATTTGATGGAACCTACTTATTTGATAAAGTGACAGACGTATATCACTCCGCGACTGCTCACGAAGAAGACCAGGTTTCGCATTTGCATGTAAATGAACCGGACATATGTATTACAAAGTGTGCTGAAGAGTACGATAATCCATGCAAAAATTTCTGTCCAGCAGATGTGTATGAAATGGTGCCGGATGGTGAAAATCAAAGGCTACAGATCAATTTTTCAAACTGTGTGCATTGTAAGACTTGTGACATAATGGACCCATATCAAATAATTGACTGGGTTCCCCCTGAGGGCGGCGATGGCCCCACTTGGATTAATTTATAAGTCAACCCAGATTTCACTTTGATGGGTCAAATGATGCGGGTGGAAAAAGTTTCGTAAAATAGGATAGGTCTTGAGTAACACATTTCAATTATCTTTCGAACAAGACCCCAATTTCAACTATTCACCCGAATCCATAGAAAACCTCTCAGAGTACAAAAAGTATGAATTATCTTTCCATCCTGAACGACCTAAGTATCTTGATTATTTATCCATTTTTGAAAATGTAAGTTCTTGTTTCGAAACCGAAAAATTTGGCAACTGTCTAATACAAACCCATCGTGCTGAATTATTTGGAGTTCCTGTCATGTTGGTTGGGCAGCAAAGTGGCCCATCGTCTAATTATAAAAATATGAGAAAAGCCATGATGGATCCGGCTCAAATTCAAAAATGGAATCATGGCATGCCAGTTCCCATTTCTTATGAAAGGGCTGTGGAAGCGATTAACCTTGCAGAAGAAGAGAATCGGATTCTTCTAATTTTTATTGATACTCCGGGAGCTGATCCTACGGAGCGTTCAGAAGCCAACGGAATTGCCTGGCGGATTGGTGATGCGATTCATGCCTTGGCGGATGTAAAAGTGCCCACAATTTCTATCATTATTAATCGTGCCTGTTCAGGGGGTGCCATTGCATTAACGGGGACAGATGTTACTCTGGCTCTAGAGCATTCCACTTATTTGGTCATTACACCAGAAGCATGTTCATCCATTTTATTCCATACCCGTTCCCGAGCCAACGATGCAGCGAAGATATCCCAGATCACATCCCGAGAAGGTTTCACCCATGGCATTGTAGATGAATTGATCCCGGAACCAAATGGCCCTGCCCATCGGAACAGAAGTGAGACATTTGAATCAGTTAAAGATGCTCTGAAAAAATATGTCTCTCAATTTTCTGATTTTAACGGCAATGCCGTTTATAAAAATCGGATCGAGAGATGGAATAAAATGGGTCATTGGAATGAGATAGAGCCCAGTGAATTAGAATCATTTCATCGGCCGGTTTCCCGAATTCCAAAACCAGAATCCAGTGGATATATTAATAGACATAAAAATTGTTATAACGAAAATGGAATTCATCAATATGATCCAGTCTTATTTTCAAATTTAAAGCAATCAAATTTTATTTGTGATGTGTGTGGTCATCGTTATTTGCGACCTTCAGCTTGGGATTATATCGATTGGATGGTGGACTCAGGTTCGTTTTTTGAACATGAAGAAACAAAATTCATTGCTGATAAAGATATTCTTGGGTTCCCCGGCTATATTGGAAAATTAAAGGAAACCCGAATAAAGACAGGTTTACTTACTGCGATGATTACTGGGGATGGAACCATCTATGGGAAAAAGATAGTTTTATGCACTACAGATTTTGGATTTCTAGGCGGTTCTTTTTGCATGAGTACGGGAGAAAAAGTTTGGCGTGCTGCTCAAATTGCTATTCATAAAAATATTCCTATGATTATACAAACCTGTGGCGGTGGAGCCAGGATGCATGAAGGATGTTCATCTATGGTAAGTATTCCCAAAGCGCAACTGGCTATGAGCAGGCTGGAACAGGCTGGTCTTCCGGTTGTAACCTTAATCACAGACCCGACCTTAGGCGGTGTAGCCATTGGAATCGGGAGCCGTGGACAACGATTATTTGAATTTAACGCAGGACATATTGGTTTTTCTGGAAAACGAGTCATAGAGCAATATACAGGGGAAAAAACATCTCCCGGATTTCAAACGGTGAATTGGCTTAAAGAATTTGGTCATGCAGAGGACATTGTTCATCCAAAAAATTTAAAAGAGAAAATATTTTCAATGATTTGAATCTTCCCGCACCAATTCCAAATTCTACACCTATTCCTTAATCTAATCCATCGGGGCCAAAAATGCTACCAGCAGCAAAAATAACGACGATCCCCGGTAGGTAAATTTTTCCCGCAATCACTTGAGAAAGCATTCCCAAGCCCATGGCCAGATCAAGTGATTGAATCCGAGGCAGACACTGTAGTGACGGGCTGCAACTTTTGTTATGGAATGATGAAACAGGGTCTTGGCCCCATGACACCAGAGGGTCGGGATGAAGTTCAAGTGAAGGATGTAGCTGATATTGTGGCGGAAAATCTAGCGTAGTCCTTTTTGCAGAATAGATTTAAATACCCATTCGAAAAAAAATTGAATCGATTATTTCTCGAAGTCTGGAGCACAACTCTTCGAAACTAAAAAGATTTTAGTTTTCTTTTGATAGAAAATTTTGAATTGCCTGCCAGTATTCCGGGGCAAAACTGATAGTATTGTGACCGGTATTCTCAATAATCACATGATAACTGTTTCCACCCCATTGCTTCACCAAAGTTAAAGATCGTTCATTGGGAATAATTCGATCCTGTTTCCCAATAATGGCCAACATTGGGCACATGATTCCCGGTGCAATTTGGTCTGAACGAAACGGATGCCTGAGCAGATACCTGATTGGAAAAATGGGGTAATGATTTTTGGCAACATTAACCAAATTATCAAAAGGTGTGACCAAAATTATTCCTTTTACTGATCTCCGCCCCCCAACATGTACTGCAACTGCAGAACCAAGGCTACGACCCATTAAGAAAATATTCGATGGATCAATATTGTAAATATTTGTAATGTAATCAAAAATAAATAACGCATCAGAGAAAAGAGCATCTTGTCCCGGTCGACCTTCGCTTTTACCGTAACCACGGTAATTCATGAACAAAATAGAATAATTACCAAACTTATCCAAATCATGTAGATTCTGTGAGACTTCTTCTGCGTTTCCACCGTAGTAAATAATCAATGGATTATTGATATGGGGTTCATGCTGAATAAACCAACCGTGGAGTGAAATCCCGTTATGTTCAATCGTGATTTCGTTTGAATTGAATTGATTCAGGAAGGATTGCTGAAATCCTGAGATATTTCGTGGAAAAAAGATAAAAGAAGATTGTGCGATAAAAAGAAAGCCAGTCACGATCAAATAAAGGGAAGCCAATAAAAAAAGAAAGGAAACCATGGGTGACTTCATTGATTAAATATTATAAAATTTTCAACGAACGCATCCGATTTATAGCTGCTGAAATTTCATATTTTCGGGGACGTGAATAATTGCCAGGATGCTTTTCTTTTTCATAAAAAGGATCAAGTGAATCGAGACCATTTTGATTAAAATTATCATCTAATGCTTCAACAATGTCTTGCATAGGTTCAGAGTCTCTCATCATGAATTGTGAAGCCATATAAATAGCATGGCCAATGGCTCGGGTTTGACTCATTTCCACCAGTTGATCTACAAATCGAAGATCAATGGCTTCAGTCCCGTAAATTATTTTATCATTTCCTTGAATATCAATCTTTACTTTTTTACTGCCTCGAGATGCATTGAAACATGAAGAAAATGGGATGCGTCCAGATATCTGTTCTATTGGTTTTGGAACTTCAACCTGTCTTTGGGTCGGGTAATCTTTTACAATTTTTTGAGTTTCAGCACTCACATTATGTGCTACATAATCCTTCATCTTGATCACCGTATCGGCCACATCAAAATAATCACCGGACCCACCCATAACCAGAATAGTAGAAACACCTTGAATTTCATATAATTCCCGAATTCGATCGACAAATGGTGTAATTGGCTCCTGATCTTTTTGAACTAGTTTCTGCATTCGAGCATCTCGAACCATAAAGTTTGTGGCTGATGTATCCTCATCCAATAGGAGAAGATCACAGCCAACTTCAATGGCTTCCATAATGTTGGCGGCTTGACTTGTACTCCCACTGGCGTCATCGCTGCAAAATGAATCGGTTTTAATATCCTGCGGCAGGTTGGTAATGAAAGGGTCAATATTCACTTTCTCAATTCGGCGACCATCTTCAGCACGAATTTTAACTGCATTTGGATTTGTGATAACATACTCCCGGCCATCAGTGGGAATGTGGGGGTAAACACACCTCTCTAACGTTTTTAGTAAAGTTGATTTTCCATGGTAGCCGCCACCTACAATTAGAGTGACTCCCTTGGGGAAACCCAGACCATGTATTACAGTTTCACCATTAGGGAGTGGATTTTTTAAATGAAAAGATGTTTCGAGAGATTTAGGTGATTGGAATTCCACTAAATTATTACCAGTGAATGGTCGGTCGCTGATGCCTGAAGCCCTAGGCAAAATGGAACCATTGGCCACAAATGCAGATAGATTTGCGTGGTCCAATTGTTTGCGAATGGATTCTTGGTTTTCCATGCAATCAACGAAAAGGTTACAAGCATTTTTATCCAGATATTTCCATTGAAGAGATTTCTCAACGATAATTGGAATCTCCTGACACAGTATTTCAATGGCTTCCTGACCCAGGATAGTTCTACCCCTGGCCGGGAGACCAACCTGTATTCGGGCTTCAACCCAATCTTTTGTAATGACAAAAGCAGTTCGTTCTAAAACTTCCTGCTTGCCCGCATCAATAAAAATGAGCCCACTTTTACCAGTCCCTTTTTTAGGTGTCACTGTTTCTTTGATAGCATTGCGAATAGCACGAGCCACAAAATCTTCCAGTGCAATTTGTCGGATGGAGTTTGTCCATAATTCTTCTGGGATTTGTGAAATCTCCTGTTTAACTCGCAGGCGAATTTTGGAGGGTTGGGCAAAAGGGTCACCCTGAACATGGTCTATAAATAATTCAAAATCAGAGAATTCGAATCGACCTTGTATCTGTTTATAGGCTTTGTAACCCCGGCCATCAAGGTGGCTAAGGGTTTTCCTTAACTGGTGTTCATCTAACATTAGGTTAGACAATAAGACAAAAAGTTTACTTTAGCAAAACCAATTTTTGAACCGATCGATTTTTTCCAGAGGTTAATTCCACAAAATAAATCCCGCTGGAATAATTTACAGCATTCCAAATTACCTCATGTTCACCGGCTTCAAAATCACCACGCACTAATGTTTCGACAAGCCTGCCGGATATATCATAAATACCTAGAGACGCAATGGTCATTGTAATTACAGAAAACTGAATCGTTGTGGTTGGATTGAATGGGTTGGGGTAGTTGGATAAAATTGAAAAAGACACCGGATTGGTATTTTTTGTGATTTCCACATTAGCCGGACAATAATTCCCGTCTGGTGCTAATTGTGGAAGCATATTCTCTGAGTTGGTTACCAAATTAAACATGAGTGTATCGGTGGATTCAAATAATTCCGGTGTACAAGGTTCCCATTCGTTTGCAATGCCGGCACATGTTTGTGCATCTGCAAGAATGCCCATATTTGTGACGATGCACCAATATAAATATTCCATGGCCATGCAGTCGTATTCGCAGGTCCAATCATCGTAGTGATACCAGGCTTCATCTGGATAAGGATCTGGAATGTTGATGAATTGACCGCCCCGAGCCATATCCATGGCATCAGTCAGATCAGACGAGTTTGGTTCCAGAGCATAAAGGGAAGGATAGACTTCTACATGCCCGCAAGAATTGATGGTGTGTAATACTTCCTCTACCGTGGCGTCATCTCCCCAATGTCCTGGTTGGCTTGGGTCAATTTCGTTTCTGAATAATACGGCTCCAAGGCATCCATCATCTTCAAGATTATCAAAGAAAGTATCGATCGAATTTCCATTTTCTGACTGGAAAACCGGCATGATCGTATTTAATTCTATAAGGGAAGCTTCAATGAGCGGATCATCTATAACCCCGTCTTCATTATTATCTAATAGTTCTGCGGCAACTGCTGCAACGTGAAGTACCTTTTCATCAGAGATATTAGGTTCGGCATAGATGTGAATAATACCCAGCACATTTACATATTTTGAAAAAATCCCAAATGCAGAATGATTGGGATTGGGATTTTCCTCTAGTTCAAAACACACCTCATTCTGGGAAAAGAGTGATATCGGAATAAGAACCATGGGGATAAATGTGAATAGATTTTTCATAAAGTAAATTAAATGGATACATCTTACATTTCTAAGAAAAATTTATAAATAACTGAAGTTGATCGGTTTTTAATCATTTAATGTATAATAATTTTTGAACTAATCGCT
>CAZYLQ010000027.1:0-8759 GCA_964648395.1 uncultured bacterium
CAGAACGTCGTGAGACAGTTCGGTCTCTATCCGCTGTGGGCGTAGGAAATTTGAAAGGATCTGCTTCTAGTACGAGAGGACCGAAGTGGACGAACCTCTGGTGTACCAGTTGTTCCGTCAGGGGCAGTGCTGGGTAGCTATGTTCGGAAAGGATAAGCGCTGAAAGCATATAAGCGCGAAACCCACCTTAAGATTAGATTTCCCTACCTATATGGTAATAAGGCTCGTTGGAGACTACAACGTCGATAGGCTACAGGTGTAAGTGCAGTAATGCATTCAGCCGAGTAGTACTAATTAGCCGAATGGCTTTATCAAGTTTTTACTCTTGAATATGAATTTGGCCCAATTTCCAAAATTTTTTTCCGGTGGCTATAGCATGGGGGAAACACCCGATCCCATCCCGAACTCGGTAGTTAAGCCCTATTGCGCCAATGGTACTGCGCAGGAGACTAGCGTGGGAGAGTAGGACGTTGCCGGGAACATTTAGAAAGCCTCACCTTAATTTTTGGTGAGGCTTTTTTATTTTATTATTTGTGACACATCACACATTATGATTATTTGTTTTGTTTCCGTCGAGAAATCAATGGTAAATTTGTACTAATAGAGTTGAGTAATGATGAGAAAATTAAAAACTACCATAATACTATTCTTTTTATCCTTGGGATTGTTTCAGTCCCCTTTGGCTCAAAATGTCACACTTTCTGGTGATATCTATGAATATGCCACCTATTACGTAAATAGTTTTGATTTGAATACTGGTGCCACCAACGTTCAAATTTTTCGTTACCAGCTTGAATCGGATGTATATCCTATTGCAGTTAAAATCAGATTTAGAGCATCAATGATTTCTCCATCATTAGGCATTAATGCTCCAACAACCATCATTGAAATAGAAACGGAGTTATTTGATCTACAAGCTTCACTTATTTTAGATAATAGAGACATTTCATCAGAAACCGCTATCATTTATGATATGGATTACCCACCTAATAGTATTGAATTGACTGGGCAAGTTATAGAAAGTCTGGACCCATCTCAAGCAGATGCCATTTTGCAAAGTGTATTGACAACGGGTCGTATCGCTGATGGCGAATATACTTTTGAGATCCAAGTGAAATCTGAAAGTGGCCAGGTTTATGCGTCTGATTCTAAAACAATCATTGTTCAATCTCCAGTATCTATTAATTTGGAAACACCTGGTGGGGTTTTAGCAGATACATTGGATAATGTCATTTACTCAACTTTCCCAATATTTCAATGGTTTTCTCAATCATGCAATGGATGTGAGTCATTCATACGGGTTGCCCAATTTAACTCTAATATTCATAGTTCTTTAGAAGATGCCATTGAAGACCAAAGGGTTTTACCTTTTGATCAAACAGAAGATTGGTATCTCATCAATAATATAAACAGTTTTCAATATCCATTCAGCGGTGCTTATCCATTGGAAGAAGGAAAAATTTATGCATGGCAAGTGATGATGACTTTACCGACAACGTCTGGAGCAGAAGAAATGATTTCTTCAATCTCAGCTTTTAAAATTGGAATATCAGGTACTGTTGAATCAACCAGTGCAATTTCCAGCCCGATACTCATGGCACTCCAACAAGCTTTAGGAGATGATCAATTTAATGCCCTATTTGGTTCGGGAAATGAACTACAGGGTTATAATCCCACGGGCCAATTGGAAATAAATGGGATAAATGTAGATGAATCTAGTGTTAATTATCTCTTAAACCAGATCATGAGCAATTCCTATCAGGTCCAATCCATTGCAGTAGAATGATAAAAATAAACAAATCAATTATACTCTTTGTATTTTTTGTTTCCATTGCATTTGGAAATAAAATTGCTGTTGCAACAAAGGTGAAGGGACTGGTTGAGATTATGCCTATAGGCAAAACAGAGTTTATTGATTTGAAAGCTGGCACAATTCTTTCTGATGGTGACAAAATCCGTACAGGAAAATCGGGTTTCACAGCCATTATATTTATTGATGACAAATCCACATTGAAACTCAAAGGAGATACAGAAGCTGTTATCTCCGGTCAGAGAACTGCGGCAAGCATTTCCAAAAAGATTAATATGGATACTGGAACAGTTCGAGCAACCGTAAATAAGCAAAACACAGATTTTGTCATCCAGACACCTACATCCGTGGCATCGGTAAAAGGGACGGATTTTTGGCTATTAACAAACCCCGTCACTGGGGATGAGGTCATCGGTATTGAAGGGGTTGTGGGATTAATGAATAGTGAAACAGGTCAGGAAATTGAAGTGAATGAAGGGATGTCTGGAATATCTACTCCAAATGGCAATCTAAGTGTAAATGAAACTGACCCTAGTTCAATCCCCGAAGATCCAAGTGCTACTCAGGAAGGGCCATCTCAAATTAAGATCTATTTAGAAGGTCCAAATGGTGAACAAAAAGTTATGATTATTGAATATCAATAATCTTTTTCCTTCCCGTTAAAATCTAATAAACTTCGCCCTATGCGAAACCGCACTTCACAGAAATTATTTCTGGCGTTCTCCCTATATATTATTGGGTGGAGTTTTTCTCAAACTAGTCACCTATATTATCATGAAACTCCCAAGGAAGTTTATGAGGGGAATGATATCATTATTTCTCAACTTATGTTTACGCAACAACCCATTGCATACGGGGTTCTTTTTTTTCGGGATAAAGGTGAATTAAGTTATCAGGAAGTTCGTATGGTTTTTGAAGGCGGAAAATGGGTAGGGGTAATACCTAGACATCGTGTTACTGAAGTTGGCATAGAATATGTAACTATTTTAACTACACGAAATGGCGGGCGTATTGCCCTTCCCTTAACTAATAGTCCATTTGATACTCCATTATCCATCGGAGTAAAGCGATCACAGATTATGCAGAAAGATGATTCTTTCACTAGTGGGCAAATTAAGAGAAGTACGGGATCAGGTACGGATTTTGTAGAATCAGATATTTTGATATTATCCCCGGAAGATGGATCCATGAATCGACCTGATGAGATAGTGATTTCTGCTTCGTTATTTAACGCAGCCAATGTCGATCAAAATAGTTTCCAGATTTTGATTGATGGGAAAGACTATACAGATCAGACAATTGTTTTTGGTGATGTTTTATCCCTAGTCCCAGAAGAAGAATTGGATGTTGGCTTACATCAAATAAAACTTTTGTTTAAAACAACATATGGAATTGATGTCATGCCGGTAGAATGGTCTTTTAATGTTAATAAAGGAATGGCGAATACTGTACAATCTTTCATTTACAAAGGATCGTTAACGGCAAAAAGATCATCTAGTACTGCATCGTCCATATCCATTGAAGAGAGAGAAAATTCTGGAAAGATTGATGGAGAATTAAGTTGGATCAAGGCAAGATATTCTTTTCGTAATTCAAGTCGAGAATCGATTTTTGGCCAGCCATTGAACCGTACCAAGCTTACGCTACAAATTACTGATTATTTAAAGATCGAAAATGGTGATGTTTATCCATCTGTTTCCCCGTATGTCTTGGATGGGAAGCGTGTAAAGGGGCGAAACATTCAAGCGGATTATCAATATGGATTTGGGTTCGATGGGTTCAATATATTTGGCAGAGACTTTTTAGCATTCGATATAAATGGAACCTTCGAGTTTCAATCTGTGAGTGGACAATTCACAAGAGGTATACAATATCAAAATGGAATTGATGGTGGATATGAATTGCTATCCGATGATATAAAATACGACGAGGATGGAAACCGTATATTTAAGATAAACCGAAATGGTTACACATTTCCTCGAGATGTTATTGCTGCGCGTATGGGGTTCAGTTTATTTAATAAGTACAGAGGAGGTTTTCATTTTTTAAAAGCCAAGGATGATTTTGAAAAAATTAAATCGAGAGCGCCTTCATCAAGTTTGATGACGGTTGACACTACTGTCCTTGGTGATAGTACGCTTCAATATTATACCTTGACCCAATTAATTGATTCGTTGAGCCTTTTGGGTGACACCGTGGCCATTAAAAGTAAATATTGGGATGACGGGTCTCCCCAGGAAAACCTTGTTTTGGGATTTGATTTTGAAGCAGCCTTGGATAATAGAAAAATATTATTCCAAATGGGCTGGAATCTAAGCATGACAAATTCAAATATATGGGCTGGAATCGCAAATAAGGATTCCCTCGACCTGATGATGGATACACTTAGTGATGGAATGATTATGGAACAATATGATGTGACAGATATTGGAAAAATGATCGAAGATTACGAGGATATTTTCACCATTCATCCTTTCTACATGTCGCCAATTGCACCTATAGATCCCCTTGTTGCAGAGAAAAGTGCATTTAGAGCTTTTATGAATATGCCTAGTTCGGCATATTTTTTAAGAATGAAAGGTAGTTATTCTTTTAATAATTTATTGATAGAGTTTCGTCAACTTGGATCAGAATATAAAAGTTTCGGGAACCCATATCTTACAAATAATATTCGTGAGTTTACACTCAATGATCGACTATCATTGTTGGGGAGGAGGCTAATGATGGTGGCAGGATATAAATACAGGGATAACAAACTATCGGAATTAATTGCTAATCCAGTAGCAACAAAAACAGTCTCTTTTAACACGACCTTAGTCCCTGGTCCCGGTGCACCTTCCATTGTAATGAATATTCAATCTATTGGAAGAACAAATGGAATTGATTCTATCGATACAGATCAATATGGGAATTATCTTGGAGATAGCCGGGAAGATTCTCAGGCATTAAATATCATGGGATCCGTGAATATACCGGCGAATTTTGGATCAATTTCTACAACAATATCTATTAATGTAAACTCAATTACTTATAAAGACAATCTTGCTGAAGAAAGGCAAGATGATTTCCTTTTTCAAAAAGCAGAGACTCAATCTATTTCTGCAACTTTTTCTACGCGATTCAAATTTCCTTTAAAAACATCCACATCATTTAATAGAACTCAATTATTCATTCCCAATATGGATATAAATAATAAACCATATAAAGATGAAAGCGCGTGGACTTCCATAAGTACCAACGCACAATATTCTTTATTTAAGAATCGATTAAGATTTCGTGGTGGTTTAGATTTCATGACTAACGGAGAGACGGATGATTCTTCAACAAATCTTTATGGTGGAAAAATTGGTGGGGATTGGGATATTTTAAATAATTTGACGTTAACTTTTAATAGTTCAATTCGGATGAATGATATCAAATTTTATAAGACCGACGAGTCGGATAATGATGATGATGGTGAAGTTGATGAGTCCGGAGAAAACTGGACCATAAACAGTTCAGGATTCAATCTAACATTGGGATACAGGTTTTGATCAATAAGATTACAAAATTTTTCCACGAGCATGTAGTAGACCTTGGCCTGACTTTTGGAGCGGTTTTAATTACATGTTTTCTCCATTGGCTTGGCGCATTCGATTTTCTTGAATTAAAAACCTATGATTATCGATTCCATACAGTTCGTGGTCCTTTAACAGGATGGCGTGCCAGTGACTCTACCATTATTAATCAAGGCACGGATGTCATTCTAGTAGAAGTGGATGATGAAGCTTGGCGGATCCTGAAGGATAATAAAGTTCCCTGGCCTTATCCACGAGGTGATATTTGGGCAAAAGTTGTAGATAATCTTTCCAATGCGGGCGCCAAAGTGATTGCCTTCGATATTCAATTTGATTCACCAGACGCCAGAAGTGAATATTTAAGAAGTGTCAGCAGTAATTTGCCGTCAGAATTCCAACAATATCTTCCTGGACATGGAGATATTATTTTGGCAGAATCGATTAATAAAGCCCAGGAGAATGGTACCAGGGTTGTTATGGATGTTAAAATGGTGAAAGAGCCAACCCGTATACCGCCAAACTATATTGCCTACCCAGTGCCAGAGATCATGGAGGTGAATCCGGAAACAGGGTTAATCAATGATATGCTAGACATTGATGGATTTTCCCGTCAATATAGTATTGCAGGATATATGGCACATGAGCCAGATGTTGCATACTTGACTCTGGGAGTAAAATGTGTAAAAGCATTTCATGATATTTCAGATGATGCCGTTCCAACGTATAATGCCAAAAATTTGAAATGGAATTTTGGATCACTAAATATTACGTCTTATGGGCGAACAAATAATTTTCTGGTAAATTATTATGGACCTCCATCCGGGTACAAAATACCTGGCAGACAGGACTTGAAACCTTGGGGGACCTTTCCAAGATATTCTTTATCCCAGATTTTAGATACCCAGGATTATGATATTCCGGAAGATATTGATTGGATGAGCCAATTTCTTCCCGGCCAAGTACCGGATTGGGTGCTTTCAATAGAAGATGAGACAGAACGAAATGAAATGATGGCCATGTTAGGCCTGGGATCAGATTTTGATATCACTCAATCTCCTTTTTATAACAAGATAGTAATCCTTGGTGTAAATGTGGAAGTTATTCACGATGTAAAATCTACCCCATTTTATAATTATTTGAATTTGAGTCAATTAACGCCAGGAATGGAAACACATGCTAATGCGATCCAAACCATGCTACACAATAATTATCTCAAAGTTTTTGGTGGCAAAACAACACGATATATGGATGAAGGGTCACCCTATCCTTTAGCCAATTTTCTTTTAATATTTAGCTTATGTGCCTTGGCTTATATTCTTTTAACCAAGATTGAATTGCATCCTATTATGGCAGGTATTATCATTTTATCTGAAGGAATATTTTATTATGCTTTTGCCATGGGAATGTTTGCCAACGATTATTGGTGGTTCTGGAAATCAACTGTTTCCAATATTTTGCCGGAAGCATTGCACAGTAAATTTTATAATCAATTACAGGTGGTACTTCCGGGACCAGGAGAATCCTATGTGATGCCTATTGTCGCACCCCTTGCTGGATTGATGTTTACTTATGCCAGCAATATCATTTTCCAATTCCTTCATGAACAGAAAGATAAGAAATTTTTAAGAGAAACTTTTGGAACTTACATTTCTCCGGAAGTTTTGGACAAAATGTATGAAGAAAAACAGGCACCAAAACTCGGTGGTGTAGAAGGATACCATACAGCATTTTTCTCTGATATTCAGAATTTTTCAACCTTTTCTGAAGTACTGGAACCAGAAAAAATGGTTGCACTTATGAATGAGTACCTGACGATAATGTCAAAGGTAATTTTAGAAAATGAAGGGACGTTGGATAAATATATTGGAGATGCCATTGTTGCTTTTTATGGAGCGCCTGTGCACGTGGAGGATCATGAAAAAAAATCATGTAAAACGGCACTAGCAATGCAGAAAGCATTAGGTGATTTGCGTAAAAAATGGGAATCTGAAGCAGATTGGCCGGATATTGTTTATTCTATGCAGCATCGGATCGGATTGAATTCCGGTAAAATGGTCACAGGAAATATGGGATCTGAAATGCGGATGAATTATACCATGATGGGAGATACTGTTAATCTCGCTGCTCGTCTGGAATCATCTGCAAAACAATATGGCGTGTACAATTTTGTGGGAGAAAATATTTATGAAACCGCTAAAGATAAATACATGTTTAGATTTCTTGATTTTGTAAGAGTAAAAGGGAAGAACGTTCCAGTGAAAGTATATGAATTGGTCTCTGCAAAAGAAACTGCTGATAATGATATGGTCAATCTTGTAAAAACATTTGAAGACGGATTGGACCAATATTACCGGCAGGATTGGGATAAAGCCCTTGCCCTGTTTAAAAAAGCTGAAGATATGGAAGATCATTTTACATCAAGGAATACAACGCCCTCTGCTATTTACATAGATCGATGTATGATGTTTAAAAATAATCCTCCAGGAAAGGATTGGGACGGTGTTTGGACTATGACATCAAAATAATATGGAACTCAAATTTTTTATTTCACATCTAACGGGTCCTTAAGAGATCCAATAATATTGTATGGAACTTTCCCGATTCCATTCGTTTCATCTGTAATTTTTAGACCATTAATTTATGCAAAATACACGCGGACATATCCTTTGGATCGATGATGAGATCCACCATTTAAAACCCCATATTTTATTTCTTGAAGACAAGGGGTATTTATTGTCCCAAGCAGCTAATGGACAGGATGGGATTGCCTTATCTGAACAAAATAATTACGATTTGATCTTATTGGATCAATCTATGCCTGGAATGGATGGATTGGAAACATTGGCTGAATTGAAAAAAAACCGTTCATCTTTGCCAGTGATCATGATCACCAAAACTGAAGATGAATGGCTCATGGATGAAGCGATCACAGGGCAAGTAGAGCAATTCCTCATCAAACCTGTGAACCCAAGTCAGATCTTCATGGCTTGTAAACAAACACTGGAAAAAATCAAATTACATGAACAAAAAGCCACCAGTGATTATTTGAAAGAATTTCAGGAAATTGAAGCTCAATTAAGTAATGAATTGAATATGAATGATTGGTGGAGACTCTATGATCGTCTCACTGATTGGCAAATAAAATTTGATAATTACAATGACACCGGATTAGGATCGATTCTTAAGGAACAGATTCAAACCTGTAATAGGGAATTTATTAACTTTATAGAATCGAATTATGAGAGTTGGATGCAATCCAGCAATCGTCCAACACTTTCAGTAGATATCGTTCCAAAGTATATCAAACCCATTTTGGATAAAGGTGAAAAAGTTTGTTTATTGGTGGTTGATTGTATGCGCCATGATCATTTTAAATCTATGATGGCATTATT
>CAZYLQ010000027.1:8859-16152 GCA_964648395.1 uncultured bacterium
CATTACCATAAAATCTGGGCTGTAGAGGAAGGAAAAAAATTCAACAACAGAATTAAAGATTACCTTCAACAAGATATTTTAGCTTTGGTTGTAAATTTTGTAGATATTCTTGCACACAAAAGTTCCCAAATGGATGTGCTGAAGGAAATGGTTCCGGACGAGTCTGGATATAGAACAGCCGTAAGGTCCTGGTTAAATCATTCTTGGTTACTTAAGGTGTTGAAAAAATTAAGCGAAAATAATTTCACGGTTATTTTGACAAGCGATCATGGTAGTATTCGAGTTCAGCGTGATGTGATGGTGGCTGCTGACAGGGAAGCATCTTCTGGAGTTAGGTACAAATATGGTCGGAACCTGAATACGAAAGAAAAAAATGCAATCATTATCAAGGAACCTGAAAAATTCCGATTACCTGTTTTTGGTCCACAACCCAGTTATATTGTCGCCAAAGATGATGTCTATTTTATATATCCAAATCAAGCTCATAAGTACCAATCAAAATTTAAGAATTCGTTCCAACATGGTGGAGTTTCTATGGAAGAAATGATGGTACCAGTGGCCATCATGAAAGGACGCGGTTGATGATTGCAAAATGCAGTTCAAAAGAGGAAACACAAACATTAGCAGGTAAACTAGCACAGAAAATTCCTGTTGGATCTGTTGTGGCTTTGATTGGGAATCTAGGGACTGGAAAAACCACATTTACACAAGGTTTTGCCAAGGGGTTGGGAATCACAGATACGGTTGGGTCTCCAACCTTCAAATTAATTTCAGAATATGATGGGGAACCGCTTAACTTGTACCATATAGATTGTTATCGACTCAAAAATGAAATAGATTTTTTAAATATTGGTGGCGAAGCATTGTTAACACAGGACGATGGTATAACATTGATTGAATGGGCAGATATTATAAAAAAGATATTGCCATCAAATGTCATTACAATAAATTTTTCTATATTGGATGGATATCCAAACAGTAGACAGATTGAGATTATTGATATACTTGATGAAGATTGATTTAATTTTAGCCATTGAAACTTCTTCCACAATATGTGGTGTTGCAGTCATAGAAAAAGAGCGAACCTTAAGTGTAGTAGAAAAATCAGCCAATAGAAAACACGCTGAAATTCTTCCTGAATTCATTGAAACTGCTTTAGGAAAAAGTCAAAAAACAGTAGGTGATTTGGATGCGATTGCCATAAGTATTGGCCCTGGAACTTTTACCGGTTTACGGATTGGATTGGGTACAGCAAAAGGGTTGGCTTATTCTCATAATTTACCCATAGTTCCAGTTCCAACTCTTGCATCCATGGCTTTGGGTTTACAAAAGAAGACCCCAGAAAAAGGAATTTCTTTTTCTCATGGGAAAAGGATTTTTTACCAAGAGTTTAATTGGAAAAATAATCTTCCCAATGTAATGGATAAGCCCATGGTGGGTGATATTGATGAATTTAGGGAAAAATTAAATTCTTCAACATTTCAATGGAATTGTGAATCTATTTTTTCAGATACCAACTCCTTTATAGGTGCGAAACCATCTGCAAAATATGTTGCTTTATTAGCTTATTATTATTCAGATAAATGGTTGATTGAAAAACCCTATGCTTTAGTACCGGAATACATTGCTCCTTTTGAAATGAATAATAAAAAAATATGATTATTCGAGCAAGTGAAGAAAGAGACCTTGCAAGAATTTTACACATCGAAAAAAGTGCTTTCCCAAATTCAGCGTGGACAAGGGCAATGATCTCTAATGAACTCACGTTGAAACTAGATAGAAAAACATGGGTGATTGATTCGAATATAGAATTAGTTGGATACTGTATGCTCCGCTATGGCCCTAATGAAGTTCATCTGGTCAATATGGCAGTTGATCCATCTTTACAAAAAATGGGGATAGGCAAGAAATTATTAAATCACTTTTTAAATAATATTCCAAAAAATTCTTCAGCATATTTAGAAGTAAAACGAGGTAATTTCCCTGCAATCAAGCTATATTTAAATGCTGGGTTTAAAGATATTGCTATTCGTGAAGACTATTATCCAGATGGTGAAGATGCTATTGTAATGTGTTTAAAGAAAAGAGAAGAGTTTTAGCAGTCTTGCGTAATTATTATTTGGGAATTTTGTGCCTTTTATGGCAAATAATTATGGGAATGATTATAGACTATGTCATGGTTTAAAAGAAAAGATAAAAAAATAAAGGATTCAGAAAAGAAATCTATCCCTGATGGTTTGTGGGATAAATGTCCATCCTGTAATGAAATATTATACAGACCTGAACTAGAGAAAAATCTTTCAGTCTGTCACCATTGCAATCATCATTTTCGTGTAACTCCCCAGGTTTATGTGGACCTTCTATTAGACAGCGGAAGTGAAACACACTTATTTGAGAATTTGGAATCGGAAGATTTTTTAAAATTTAAAGCAGGAAAAAAGTACCATCAGCAAATCGTTACAGCTAAAACAAATACCGGTGAGAAAGATGCCATTAAAGTTTACGATGGTAAGATCAATGGCGAGGCTGTCGTCCTTGCTATTATGAATTTCCAGTTTATTGGAGGGAGTATGGGCTCTGTTGTAGGGGAAGCTGTTTCCCGTGCTATCCAAAAAACGGCTGAATTGAAAATACCATTGTTATTGGTTTGTGCTTCCGGTGGTGCAAGAATGCAAGAAGGCGCCATTTCTTTAATGCAGCTTGCGAAAACAAGTACAAAGTTGGCAAAATTTGCAAAAAATGGCGGACTATATATTCCGATTCTCACAGATCCAACTACAGGCGGTGTAACTGCAAGTTATGGCATGTTGGGCGACATTATTCTTGCTGAACCAGGTGCACTAATTGGATTTGCAGGCCCCCGTGTGATCAAGCAAACCATTGGACAAGATTTGCCCAAAGGGTTCCAACGGTCAGAATTTTTATTGGAAAAAGGGTTCATTGATCACATAGTGTCCAGAAGTGAAATGAAAGAAAAAATATCCACATTGCTCTTTCTTCTTAAATGACCCGACCAAAAATTCTCATCACCAATGATGATGGCATCTTCGCTCCGGGCATTCGAGCTCTTTGGGAGGCCATGAGCGAGATTGGCGATCCAATAGTGATCGCGCCCCATACAGAACAAAGTGCTGTTGGTCACGCCATCACCTTAACGGATCCTTTACGGGTTGTTCCTGTTCAGCGTTCTGGTGGCTTTGAAGGATTGGCTGTTTCCGGTACGCCTTCAGATTGTGCAAAAATCGCAATAAAATCAATTTTAGACCAAAAACCGGATTTAGTCATTTCAGGTATCAATTCAGGTTCAAATATTGGAACGAATATTATTTATTCAGGTACAATCTCTGCTGCAACGGAAGGAACCATGTTGGGGATACCTTCTATCGCCATCAGTTTAGATTCTTATGAATCAGATGAATATCGAGGTGCAAAACAAGCGGCGATTGATGTGGCACAACATGTTTTACGTAACGGTGTCCCTAAGGGAACGCTTTTAAATGTAAATGTGCCATATTGTTTACCGGATGAAATAAAGGGTGTGAAAATCACTCGTCAGGGTAACCAATATTTCAAAGATGAATTTGATAAGCGGACTGACCCACGTGGACGAACTTATTACTGGATGAAAGGAAACATTGTTGATAAAGATGAATCTACGGACATGGACGGAAAAGCAGTTCAGGAAAAATATATTAGTATTACACCCATCCATTTTAATGTAACCAACGAATCCTATATGGATGAACTCAATAGTCAATTTTCCAATGAATAATATTAATAAGCAGGGCGTTGTCATTTTGGACTTTGGATCCCAATATACGCAGTTGATCGCTAGACGTGTTCGGGAACACAATGTACATTCTGAAATTCTTCCTCCGGAAATATCCCTGGATGAAATTTTAAACCGTGACCCAGCTGCATTAATTTTATCAGGGGGTCCATCAAGTATTTTTGGTGATGAAGCACCGCTATTTGATGAATCCATTCTTGATGCAGATTTACCTATTTTGGGAATTTGTTATGGGCTCCAATTATTGGCACATCACTATGGCGGGGCTGTAGTATCCACGGGGCAAGGTGAATATGGATCTGCAGAAATTGAAATAGATGACAACTTTGGTTTATTTTTTAATGTTCCAAATACATCCAAAGTTTGGATGAGTCACATGGATCGTATTTCCAAGATTCCTGATGGCTGGCATACAGTAGCCCATTCATCAAATGGTGTAGTGGCTGCAATAGCAAATGAAAACCAAACCCGCGTGGCAACACAGTTTCATCCGGAAGTTGCTCACACTGAAGAAGGCCAAACCATTCTTCGTAATTTTTTATTTAAAGTTGCAAATTGCGCCCCAACGTGGACAGCCGGGAATTTTATTGATCAACAAATAGAGATTATTCAAAAACAGGTTGGAGATGGGAATGTCCTCGTTGGCGTCAGTGGCGGTGTGGATTCAACCGTAGTTGCGGCATTGTTGTACAAAGCCATTGGAGACCAATCAACAGCTGTTTTGATTGATCATGGATTGCTTCGAAAAAATGAAGCTCGGGATTGTGTTAATGCATTAAAAACTGGTCTTGGTATCAAAATTAGTATGTTTGACGAATCGAGCATTTTTCTCTCAAAGTTGGAAGGTGTAACTGATCCGGAAAAAAAACGAAAAATAATTGGAAACCAGTTTATATATTCATTTGATAGGATTGCCGGTGAAATGGGTGATATGCAATTTTTGGCTCAAGGAACGCTTTATCCCGATGTGATTGAAAGTGGTGTGAGTAAAGGGAAAACTGCACATGTAATTAAGAGTCATCATAATGTAGGTGGATTGCCCGATGATATGACATTTAAATTAGTGGAACCACTACGGGAACTATTTAAGGATGAAGTTCGAAATGTGGGGCGGGAGTTAGGATTACCGGAATCGTTGATTGAGCGCCATCCATTCCCCGGACCGGGTTTAGCTGTACGTATTATTGGTGAGATTACTGAAGAACGGATTCAGATTCTTCAGGATGCAGACCAAGTTTACATGGACATTCTTCACGAAGATGGATTGTATAATGATATTTGGCAAGCTTTTTCAGTACTGATTCCTGTTCAGACTGTAGGTGTCATGGGTGACCAACGAACCTACGAAAATTTACTTGGAATTCGTGCAGTTAACAGTACTGATGGCATGACGGCAGATTGGTATCGAATGCCCGCAGATACTTTATCCAAGATCTCAAACCGAATTGTAAATTCTGTCCCTGGAATTAACCGCGTAGTGTATGATATTACATCCAAACCGCCAGGTACCATTGAGTGGGAATAATATTAGTTGTAATCTCAACTATATCATTGCTACTTTTCAAAAAATGACAAATAAACCATTTTTCTTAAAAACATATATAATAACATTAAACAAGCAGTCATGATCAATCACAATAAAATAAGTCTATCAAATTATAAGGTAAAAATATGTGCGGAATTGTAGGGTATTTTGGAAACAATGATGCAGTACCCTTGCTGATTAAGGGGCTAAAGCGGTTGGAGTATCGAGGGTATGATTCTGCCGGGCTGGCTATCATGAGTGGCGATTCATTTATGGTAAATAAGAAAGCAGGAAAGGTCGCAGAGTTGGAATCCCTTGTCAGTGAATCTGGATTAACCGGTTCTGTTGGTATTGGTCATACACGCTGGGCAACCCATGGGGAGCCATCTGATTTAAATGCACATCCTCATACGGACTATTCGGGAAAATTTGCTTTAATTCATAATGGAATTATCGAAAATTATGCTGTTTTAAAAACATTGTTAGAGCAGAAGGGTGTTGAATTTCGAACCCAAACAGATACAGAAGTATTGGTACAATTGATTTCAACTATCTATCATGAGCAAGAGACAACATTTGAAACGGCGGTTACATCAGCATTAGATAAAGTTGTGGGCACATATGGGATTATTGTTATGTGTTCTGATGAACCAAATCAATTGATTGCAGCTCGTCTGGGGAGTCCCCTTGTTCTGGGTGTGGGAGAAGGAGAATACTTTATTGCGAGTGATGCTTCTCCATTAGTGGAATATACCAGAAATGTAATCTATCTGGGAGATCGTGAATGTTTATTCATCGGAGATGATGGTTACAAGATTAAAAAGTTGGGCAATAACGAAAAGATAGATAAAAAAGTTTCACGTATTGATTTTACCCTTGAGGAAATTGAAAAAGGAAATTATCCTCATTTTATGTTGAAAGAGATTTATGAGCAGGAGCATACTATCGTAGATACTATGCGGGGTCGTCTTCTTCTGGATGAAGGCACAGTTCATTTAGGCGGAATACAGGATCACTTGCTACGGATAGAACGTGCACGTCATTTTTATATTACAGCATGTGGAACATCCTGGCATGCGGCCTTAATTGGAAAATATATATTAGAAGAGTTCGCGGGTATCCCGGTTCATGTTGAATACGCTTCAGAATTTAGGTATCGGGAGCTCATCATCGATAGCCAATCGGTTGTGATTGCTATTTCACAATCTGGAGAAACTGCAGATACATTAGCTGCCATCCAGAAGGCGAAAGAAAAAGGATGCCTGACATTTGGAATTTGTAATGTAGTGGGGAGTTCTATATCGCGTGAAACCGATTGTGGTATTTATACACATGCGGGACCTGAAATTGGTGTTGCATCTACTAAAGCTTTCACTGCACAAGTATCTGTATTATACATGCTGGCTTTACATCTAGGGCGGAAAAATGGTTTTTCCAAAAAAGATGGCATAGCCTTGACCCATGCCCTACATAATTTAGGAGATCGTGTCATAGATGTTTTAAATCAATCGGATCATATCCTGACGATAGCAAAAGAGACAATGGATGCGAATAATTATTTATATCTTGGAAGAGGTACAAATTTTCCAGTTGCCCTGGAGGGTGCTTTGAAATTAAAAGAAATCTCATATATTCATGCAGAAGGTTATCCTGCAGCAGAGATGAAACATGGTCCCATAGCGCTTATAGATGAAAAGCTGCCTGTTGTATTTTTAGCGCCCCATGATCAAACCTATGAAAAAGTGTTATCCAACATTCAGGAAGTGAAGACCCGGAAAGGTAAAGTCATTACGGTTACGGATAAAATAACACCTGAACTTGAATCTTTGTCTGATCATTTAATTGAAGTTCCGGTCTCCCATCCCCGGACATTTCCCATTTTGGCGACTATTCCATTGCAATTATTAGCCTACCATCTTGCTGTTCTCAGAGGATGTGATGTGGACATGCCAAGGAATTTGGCTAAGTCAGTCACGGT
>CAZYLQ010000028.1:0-14621 GCA_964648395.1 uncultured bacterium
GTATTTATTCACCCTAGATCAACAGGTGGTGTATTGGTAGAATTAGCTGAAAAACCCGATTAGCTAATTTTTCAGCCTATATTTTATATATCTATATAGTAGTTATTATTTGTTTCTTGGAAAGAAAAAATATTTTTTATTGTTTTTCTTTTTCTTAGTCTCATTTCCTTCATTAAGGTCTCTGTCTTTTTTTATCTTTCCATCAGCATAGCTAGTTCTACGAATTTCTCTTCCTTTAACATCGTAAAAAATCCAATCACCATTTCGTTTAGAAGCTTTCATTAAACCTCGTTCTTTTACATTTCCATTGGAATAAAATTTTAGAATAAGTTCATGCCCTGGAGGTGTCACGTACTTAATGACATCTTTGGATTTATTAACGAGAGTGGTATCGTATTTTAAGTAAGTCTGTTTTACAAGATTTCTAATGGTATCTTGGACAAGAGTTGTATCAAAGGTTAGAACTTTTAATGTATCAAATAGTATTGTTTTGTATTTCATATCTGGCCCAATATAATTCGAACCTGTTGATTGTTTGGTGATAGCTTGAACTAGTGCAGTTGAATAAATTTCTTGAAGTTTTAAATATTCCTTTTCAGCACGTTTCCAATCACCAGCAGCTGCATTTAAAGCTTGGTTAATCCATCCTTGTGCGGAATTATCGCCCGAGTCTCTTGCACGGAGTGCATCTCCAAGTGTTTTGTATTTTGGAAAAGCTGACATTTTTTGGTCAACCATACTTGGACTGAAATTTGTGGGGAAATTACTGGAATATGTATGAATAGATACAGTGTCATTATTTGTAATGACTAGCGTATCGTAAACGACAGTGGAGTCAAATGCATATAACCATAGTGAATCTCGAATTACCGTTGTGTCATAAGCAAAGACCCAACTTGTATCGTAAAAAATGGTAGTATCATATGCAAATGCCCAAAGAGTGTCCCTGACAACTGTTGTGTCATAGGTGTAAAAATAGCTTGTATCTAACACAACCATAGTGTCATAGTTTGTATGAGCAATGGTGGTTGTATCATAGTGATTGATATGAAGGCTGTCAATAATGACGATTGTATCATATACGGTTGTTGTTGCATTGGTATAGATATATGATGTATCCAGAGCTGTTGTTGTATCATATATAGTGGTATAAACAAAAATAGTATCAGTCGGGCGTTTTTTAGATTGCTCTTTAAGGAGGAGATCTATTTGCGATGCGAGATTTTCTAAACGAGTATTATATTGAGATTCCAGTTGTTCTATCTGAATCTGAGCTCGTTCTAACTGAACCTGAGCCTGAGTTTTCTCATTATAAATTGCCTTTGATTTTTTTTTGCCTTTCTTAAAAAATGGGCTTGGTGCCTTAATAACTGCGCCAGTTTGAGTACGATATACTCTCCGTTCTTTAGAGCTATTATCACTTTGTGCCTTGAGTATAACACAAACAAATAGCATAATGACAAATAGGTTTTTATACATAGGTTTTGGTAAAATATTATTAATTATTTTAATTATTGGTTGGATTACCATATATCAATGAAAATCCAAACAATGAAGAATAGCCATCATATCTAATATAAACCAAATAAAATATTTCATTGATTAGAACTGTTGAAAAATGGGTTTTAATTGAAATTTCCAAAAGATTTATAATAATGTCGATTGATTATAAGAAAAGTTATTGAATGTGGATTCTCGAGATTTTACATAAAAACTGAGAAAATTTCTTTAACTAAATTGTGTAATTTCAAATGGTCATGAATGAAATAGTGCAGGAGAAACTGAAGCGAATTCCAACCTACCCTGGGGTGTACCAGTTTTTTAATTCTGATAAAAAAATAATTTATATTGGCAAGGCCAAAAATCTTCGAAATCGTATAAGGTCTTATTTCCAAAATAAAAATCACCAACGAGCAAAAACAATATCCTTAGTGAGAATTATTGCTGATCTTGAATGGATTGTGGTTAGGAATGAAGTTGAAGCATTAATGACAGAAGCAAATCTAATTAAAACTCATCGCCCCAAATATAATATTGATTTAAAAGACGACAAAACTTATCCTTTCATTCGTATTACAAATGAGCCTTATCCACAAGTGTTATTGACGAGAAAAATAATTAAAGATGGATCTAAATATTATGGTCCCTTTACTGACGTCGGGCGCCTACGGATGACACTCAAGGCTCTCCATAAAGTTTTCCCAATACGAAGTTGCAGTTTTTATCTGGATGAAAAAGTGGTTAAAGCCAAAAAGGTATCTATTTGCTTAGACTATCATATTAAAAAATGTGAAGGTCCCTGCGAGGGGCTTGTTTCTCAAGATGATTATCAGGGAATGGTAGATCGTATTGAAGATTTCATGAAAGGGAAAACCAAAAAGACCGAATCCCACATAGTTGAACTTATGAACCAAGCTTCTATAAATCAAAAATATGAAGAGGCAGCCATGTACAGGGATCAATTAGATGCTATTCGTTCCTTCAAGGAAAAACAAAGCCATGTTGCAACTGATTTTGAAGAAAGAGATGTGATTGCATTGGCACGAGAAGATAATTTGGGAATTGCTGTAATTATTCGAATTCGTAATGGACGAATTTTTAGTCGAGAAAAACTTTCTCTCCAGGGGCTAGATGAAAATGACAATGCAACACTTAAGACAGTCATTTCGCGTTTTTATTTGGATAGTGATTTTATTCCAAAAGAAATTTCACTTCAATTGAAACCTGAAAATGAAAAAGATTTGATTAGTTGGTTGAAAGAAAAACGTAAAGGTGCAATTCATTTTTTGTATCCGAAAAAAGGAGAGAAGGCAAAGGAATTACGTATCACTCAACAAAATGCGCTGTTGCTGTTGGGTGAATGGATCATAAAACGGACAAAGATGAAAGAACAAATTCCAAAAATGCTTTTGCAACTTCAGGATGATTTGAATATGGATGTTCCACCCAAACGTATTGAAGCATTTGATATTTCACATCTTGGTGGTACTAATACGGTGGCTTCTATGGTTTACTTTTTAGATGCAAAACCGAGAAAAACTGAATACAGAAAATTCAATGTAAAAACAGTATCAGGAATCGATGACTTTGCTGCTATCCGAGAAGTGGTTTATCGTCGATATAAACGATTAAAAAATGAAGAAAAACCATACCCGGATCTTATTTTAATAGATGGGGGGAAAGGGCAACTTAGTATGGCGGTATCTGCCTTAAGAGAGTTAGGGCTAGATTACATTCCGACCATTGGATTGGCTAAAAGGCTGGAAGAAGTATTTGTACCAGGAAATCCGGAAGCTCAATCTATACACAAACAAAGTCCAGGCCTAATTTTACTCCGCCGCATTCGGGATGAAGCCCATCGATTTGCCATCACCTTTCAGAGACAGAAACGAAATAAAGATATGCTATTATCTGTTTTTTCAGAAATTCCCGGAATGGGTAAAAAACGGCTTGAAAAATTACTCCTAACGTTTGATAATTTGGAATCTATTGCCAAACTCACACCGGAAGTAATAAAAGGAGTAACAGGAATTCCTGTGAAAGTATGTGAAGAAATACAAAAAGTTGCTTCAGCATTTTTAAAATCCCAAAATAAACCATGAGCAAATTTTAACAAATTCCCGTACTAATTATAAAAGAATCACCTTAAAAAGCACTTGATGAAAAGATATATCATTATAACTATTTTAACCACTGGATTGATTGCACAAAAATATGCACCTGGAAATATTTTAATTCAGAGTAAAACCGGCGTTACGATGGATGAATTGAAAATCGGATTGGATATATCTCAATATCAAATTGTAAAGCCACTTATGAAACGTGCCAATATTTATTTAGTCAAAGTTGTGAACCGGTCTTTAACAACAGAAAGAGCGTTGAAGGAAATCTCTGAAAATCCATGGGTTCAAAATGCCCAGTTTGATCATTATATCACACAGCGCCAAACCTTTCCAGATGATCCTAGTTTTAATTCCCAATGGGGCATGCATAATACAGGACAATCCGGCGGATTGGAAGATGCAGATATTGATGCGCCGGAAGCATGGAGTCTATCAACAGGTGGTGTTAATGCAATAGGGGATGATATTGTAGTTGCTATTGTTGATGGCGGTTGCATGTTATCTCACACTGATTTAGATGACAACCTTTGGGTGAATATTGATGAAATACCCGGGAATAATATTGATGATGACAATGATGGCTATGTGGATGATGTGAATGGATGGAATGCTTTTAACTCCAACGGGAATGTTTCATCAGATGGTCATGGAACCCATGTGGCTGGGATTGTAGGTGCAAAAGGAAACAACGGTAGTATGGTAGCTGGTGTGAATTGGAATGTAAAATTAATGATCATCGAAGGATCCACTGGAACAACATCTATAGTCTTAGAAGCTTATGGATATGTTTTGGATCAACGGGTTTTATACAATGAAACAAATGGAGCAGAAGGCGCATTTGTTGTTTCAACAAACTCCAGTTTTGGAATTGATTTTGCTGATTGTACATCAGGGACTTACCCCTTATGGGATGAAGCATATACCGCTATGGGAGAAGCAGGCATCCTGAGTGCTGCAGCAACAATTAATTCAAATCAAGATGTAGATAACATTGGGGATGTGCCTACAGGATGTACAAGTGATTTTCTAATTACAGTTACAAATACAAATCGAAATGACCAGAAAGCATCTGCTGGATATGGTTTAGAATCGATTGATTTAGGTGCACCGGGTAGCAGTATATTATCAACGTATAGTAATGGATCTACGTCCAGTCTCTCAGGAACGAGTATGGCCACACCACATGTTGCTGGTGCCATCGGTTTTTTTCATGCAGTCATGACATCCGGTTTTAGTGAATTTCATAAAGAAAATCCAGGTGAAGGTACACTTGTTTTAAAAAATATGATTTTGGATGGAACTGATCAAATTAACGATTTAGAAAATATTACTGTATCTGGCGGTCGACTTAACCTATACAATACAGCTATAATGGTTTCTGAATTTATGGCATCCGATTCTTTAGATCCGAATCCTGTTAATAATTTTATTGGAGATGGATCTGATGGAATGATGATCCATTTAGATTGGGAAAATCCAGAAACACTTTTTGGAGGGGATCCAATTCCTAACTTTGAGAATGATTTATACAGGGATGGAAATTTATTAGAATCATTGTCGTTTATTAATTCCTCATACGATGATAGCTTGGTATTACTTGGAAATTCTTACGAATATACTATGATCACTCGGTTGGTGGACAATGATTCACTCAGTGTACCTGTTTCAATATTGGTGGAATTAGAAGGCGGGGAATGCCCAATAGCTGACCCGAACATGGATGGAATAATCAATGTAATGGATATCATTAAAACAATGCAGTTTATATTGAAATGGGATTCACCCACGCCAGATGAATTTTGTGCGGCGGATGTAGACTTTGATAATGCACTAACTGTTAGTGATTTAGTGCTCTTATCTGACATAATCATGGGTAATTAGTGTTATTTGATTCTGTCCCTTCTTCAGATTAGGCTAATAGGTTAGAATCATTAATTGTATTATATACAAAGTTAGAAAACTTTTAGGTTAATATAAATGTATGTGGCTTTATGATAACATTTTACTTACCAACCAAGTCCACTTCAATCAGTTAATTATTCATATTCTATTTACTAGGTATATCTCACAAATTATTATAATCCATCCTAATCTTAAATCTACTATATAGATATTAATCTTTATAAAGTCTGCCATTGACCCTCGTCAGAAATAGTCCGTAAATTAGACATTATGGCAGAGTTCAGAATTAATTCAGATTTTACGCCACAGGGGGATCAACCTCAAGCCATTGATGTATTGGTGAAGGGCGTAAACCATGGTGATGAATACCAGACCTTATTAGGTGTGACCGGTTCCGGGAAAACATTTACTATGGCAAATGTGATTCAGGCGGTGCAAAAGCCCACCTTGATTATGAGCCATAACAAAACTTTGGCGGCACAATTATATGGTGAATTCAAACAACTCTTTCCAAATAATGCGGTAGAATTTTTTATTTCCTATTACGATTACTACCAACCGGAAGCTTATTTACCGGTCACAGATACATTTATTGAAAAAGATATGTCCGTGAATGAAGAAATTGACAAATTGCGTCTCAAAACTACCAGTTCACTCATGGCTAGAGAAGATGTGATTGTGATTAGTTCTGTATCCTGCATTTACGGGATTGGGTCACCAGAAGAATATAATAAAGGCTGTGTTAGAGCGAGCACCGGTGAACAGTTAGATCGACGCAAATTCCTATCACTTTTAATTAATATTCATTATTCCAGGAATGATAAAGTTTTAGAACGGGGAAATGTTCGTGTTCGAGGTGATGTAATTGAAGTTTTTCCTGCCTATGAAGATGCATGCATCCGGATTGAGATGTTTGGAACGGATGTGGATTCTATCACAAAATTTGATCCATTGACAGGAGAAATCAAGGAAACTATCCATACAGCGGTCATTTTCCCGGCAAAACATTTTGTAACCGATAAAGAAACCACATTGCGGGTGATTGGTGAAATTCGCCAGGAATTGACAGACAGGCTGGACTTTCTTCGAAGTCACAATAAACTATTGGAGGCGCAACGATTGGAGCAGCGGACCAATTTTGATATTGAAATGATGGTTGAGCTTGGTTATTGTTCGGGAATCGAAAATTATTCCAGATTCTTTGCAGATCGGGCACCGGGAGACACCCCTTATACTTTACAGGACTTTTTCCCTGATAATTCACTCACAATTTTGGATGAATCCCATGTGACACTTCCTCAAATACAGGGAATGTATAATGGCGACAGGGCACGAAAAGAAACATTGGTGGAACATGGATTTCGTCTTCCTAGTGCAATGGATAATCGTCCTCTGAAATATGATGAATTTTTTAAAGCACAAAAACAAATTATATTTAC
This sequence comes from uncultured bacterium, assembly GCA_964648395.1. GTDB lineage: Bacteria > Fidelibacterota > Marinisomatia > Marinisomatales > UBA1611. Next base: position 6,965 of record CAZYLQ010000028.1, read on the forward strand.
CTCGGCAACACCTTCTCATAGAGAATTGGAACTGACCAAAGGTGTTGTGGTAGAACAAATTATTCGGCCCACAGGGTTGCTGGATCCTGAAGTGGATATTCGGGAAACACGTGGTCAAATTGATGACCTCGTGGGAGAAATTCGTTATCGAGCTAAACGGAGAGAACGCGTACTCGTGACAACTCTCACAAAACGAATGGCGGAAGATCTAACAGAATATTTAACAGGACTTAATATCCAGGTTCGCTATCTTCATTCTGATATTGCTACGTTGGAACGGGTTCAAATCTTGCGAGAACTAAGGATGGGTGAGTTTGATGTATTGGTTGGGATCAATTTGCTTCGTGAAGGATTGGACTTGCCGGAAGTGAGTTTGGTGGCAGTATTGGATGCGGATAAGGAAGGATTCCTGCGGTCAAAAAGTTCATTACTCCAGGTTGCGGGGCGGGCGGCACGGAATATAGAAGGACTGGTTATTATGTATGGGGATAAAATTACTACAGCCATGCAATACCTTGTTGATACAACCAAGCAGCGAAGAATGGTGCAGGCAGAGTTCAATAAAAAACACGCCATCACACCAAAAACAATTTATAAATCTGTTGATGAGATTATGATCTCCACTGCAGTTGCAGATTCTATGAAGCATGTAGATGAAGTTTATGTTCGGGGATATGACAAGGATCATCTGCCGGAAACAGAAAAACAGATGATTTTAATAGAATTACGAAAAGCCATGCTTGAATCAGCAGAAAAACTAGAATTTGAAAAAGCGGCAAAGATTCGGGATGAAATTGATGAATTTGAAAAAGATTTAGGAATAACTGTATCATGAAAATATTAGTCACAGGTGGTGCCGGATATATTGGCTCTCATGTTGTTTATGAATTAATTGATCAGGGACATGATGTTACCATCTTAGATGATATGTCCCTTGGATTGGAAGAAAACATTGATCCAAGATCGATATTTGTGCAAGGGAGCACGCATTCAGATTCTGATTTGGATTCAGTGTTGTCTGTTGAATTTGATGGCATAATCCACTTAGCTGCTTGGAAAGCGGCAGGAGAGTCCATGACAGATCCTGCTAAATACGCCCATAATAATTTAATCGGTACAATCAATCTTTTGAATGCTTGTGACAGGCATGAAATAAAAAGATTTGTATTTTCATCCACATCATCCGTCTATGGTAATCCTGAGTATATTCCCATTGATGAAAACCATCCTACCGATCCGATCAGTTATTATGGTGAGACCAAATTGCAAGTTGAAAAAAACCTGAAATGGTTCAGTGAGTTAAAAGGGATCAGATTCGGAGTTTTACGTTATTTCAATGCTGCTGGGTATGATATTAAAGGACGCATCAAAGGTAGAGAAAGAAATGCCCTAAATTTGATTCCCATTGCTATGGAAGTAGCAGCAGGGATACGAGAAAAAATGCAGGTTTTTGGAGACAATTATGACACCCATGATGGAACAGGAGTTCGTGATTATATTCATGTATCCGATTTAGCCATAGCCCATATGAAAGCACTTAATTATATTTCAGAAAATGATAAGGACCTATTAGTGAATTTGGCAACCGGGGATGGACATTCTGTTCTGGACGTAATCAACAAGGCAAAAGAAGTATCCCGAAAAGACATTCCATTTGATATTGTTGGAAGACGGGCAGGTGACCCCGCTACAGTTGTTTCGGTATCAAATAAGGCGAATAAAGTACTGGATTGGTTCACGAAATATTCTGATTTGGATACGCTGATTCGTACGGCTTGGAATGTTTATAAATGATAAAAATAGGAATAATGTCATGATTGACATAGACAGACTTCAAAAACAATCCGGAATTATAGGCACTTCGGACGGCATTCGCCAGGTTTTGGAAATGATCGCTCAAGTGGCGCCAGTGGATATTTCTACCCTCATTACGGGTGAATCTGGTGTGGGGAAAGAAGTAGTAGCAAAAGCCATTCATAAAAGTAGCAAGCGAAATAATGAGCCCATAATAATAGTGAATTGCGGTGCCATTCCAGAAGGTATTATTGAATCCGAATTATTTGGACATAAAAAAGGTTCATTCACCGGTGCAGGCGAAGATCGGAAAGGATATTTTGAAGAAGCCCATAAAGGGACCATTTTTCTCGATGAGATTGGTGAAACTCCTCTTGAAACACAGGTAAAATTGCTTAGAATCTTAGATACTGGCGAATTCATGCGAGTAGGAGAAGCCAAAACCAGATTTACAGATGTTCGGATAATAGCAGCTACTAATAAAAATTTGGCTGAATTGGTAAAAAAGGGTGATTTCAGACAGGATCTTTATTACCGTCTTAAAACGGTGACTGTGGATGTTCCATCGCTTCGAAATCGTGTGGAAGATATTGGACCCTTGGTAGAACGATTTGCACTGGAATTTACACGATCGAACGATATTTTATATAGGGGATTCATACCGGAAGCGGTTCGTGTATTAAAACAATATGAATGGCCGGGGAACGTTCGTGAATTAAAGCATTTTGTTGAAAGAATACTGGTTTTAAAAAGAGGAGAAAGAATAACATCTGAAATGGTGCAAGATGAGTTGATGGATGTTTTACCTTTAGATCCAGTTAAAAATTTAGCATTACCAGTTTTGGTGAATCAATCTACCGATAAAGCAGAAATAGATTTAATTCTTCGGCAATTGTTTATGTTGAAACAAGATACTGAAATGATCCAGAAAATGATGATAAGTGGACAAGTTCCTTCACCTGAATTAAATAACCCATTCCCGGTTGTGGAACAGAATGAGCATGGTATATCTCTCCCAGAAAAATCTATGGAAATTACTGAAGATGGTCAACGGATGATTCGAGATGATGCCATCGGTGATATATCTATTAAGAATCTGGAAGAAGAAGCTATCACTCGTTCATTAAGATATTTTAATAATAACCGCCGGAAAACAGCAAGATCTCTTGGTATGAGCGAAAGGACATTATATAGAAAAATTGAAGAATTTGGCCTTGAACCCAAGATCAAACGCAAGAAATAGAATGAAATTATTTTTCCTACTCTCATCTTTCTTTTTTCTTATTTCATGTGGCTTTTACTCATTGGCCGGCTCCATTCCACCTCATATTAAATCTATTGCCATCCCCCTTTTGGAAAATGAGACAGCTGAATATGGATTAGCAGAAGATATTACAGATGGGATTTTGGGTGAATTTGTTGATGCTGGTATATTGAGTATTACTGATGAAAATATAGCTCATTCCATTCTCCGAGGTACTGTAAAAAAAGTGAATGAAGGTCCGTATACGTACAGCAAACAGGAATCTGTTTCAGAATTTCGATATAAAATAGATGTTAAGTTAGAATGGTATGATGTGTCACAGGATAAGAACTTATTGGAGGGGACTTACTCTGGATTTGGTGCTTATGGGCTGAGTGGCGATATCGGTTCTGATGGCATTGATAATGATAATGACGGTAAAATTGATAATGATGATGATGATGAATTTGGTGAACCACGGGCTTTTGCAACAAAGGTTGCTGTTCGTAAAATTGCAGAAGATATTTTAAACGATATAATGACGACTTGGTAAAGGAATACGATTAAAAAATGAAAACAGTTACAATAAATCAGCTTCATGAGCATGAAGGTCAAGAAGTTCAATTAAAAGGCTGGGTGTACAACACTAGGAATATTGGTAAAATTTGGTTTCTTATTTTTAGAGATGGTACAGGTTTACTTCAGGGGGTGGTTGTTAAAGGGGAAGCGACCGATGATACATTCGAAATGGAACAAGATTTAAATCAAGAAGACTCGGTGATATTAACCGGTATAGTTCGGAATGAACCACGGTCGGTTGGGGGGTACGAATTAGGAATTAAAGAGATTGATGTAGTAAACCATGTGACGGAAGAATTTCCAATTTCTCCGAAAGAACATGGTACAGATTTTCTCATGTCAAATCGACATTTATGGTTACGCTCCAAAAGGCAAAATGCAATAATGCGCATCCGTCATCAAATTGTCAAAGCGATTCGTGATTTCTTTGATGACAACGGATTTATATTAATTGATTCTCCTATTTTTACCGGGAATGCAGTAGAAGGTACTACGACGCTTTTTGAAGTGGATTATTTTGAGCGATCTGCCTATCTTACCCAAAGTGGGCAGCTCTATCAGGAAGCGGGTGCTGCTGCTTTTGGCAAGACCTATTGTTTTGGCCCAACCTTTCGTGCAGAAAAATCAAAAACCCGTCGACATCTCACTGAATTTTGGATGGTGGAGCCTGAGATGGCTTATGTGGATTTGGATGAAAATATGACTTGGGCGGAAAACTTGGTTGGAACCATTTTTCAGCATGTCCTTGAAAATTGTCAATCAGAATTGAAAGCATTGGAACGGGATATTTCCAAACTAGAAACTGTGGTACCACCATTCCCACGAATCACCTACGATGAAGCTGTGAAAATCTTGAATGACAAGAGCAGTAATTTTGAATATGGAAGTGACTTTGGTTCGCCAGATGAAACACTTCTATCCGAACAATTCGATAAACCAATTATGATCCATCGATGGCCCGCTGATATTAAAGCATTTTATATGAAACGAGATGAACATAATGATAAACTTGCATTGGGTGTAGATATGATCGCTGCTGAAGGTTATGGTGAAATTATTGGTGGAGGCCAGCGAGAAGATGACATTGATATTCTCAAAAAAAGAATTTTACACCAGGATTTGCCTATGGAACCGTTTAAATGGTACTTAGATCTCCGTAAATACGGTTCGGTTCCACATTCAGGATTTGGACTAGGTTTAGAAAGAACTGTGGCTTGGATCTGTGGCACGAAACATATTCGTGAAACAATTCCATTTCCCAGAACCATGACCCGATTAGAACCTTAATGGAAAATAATGGCAGAATTTCTGTTTTTGGCGGACGCAATATCACATCTGAAGTGTATGAAAATTCTGTCGAAATTGGACGTCTTTTAGCTCAGGAAGGGTTTCTTGTTTTTTGTGGGGGTGGAAAAGGTGTCATGGAAGCAATTTCAAAAGGTGTTTCTAAAGCAGGAGGTACGGTTATTGGAATTCTCAAGGGGAAAGAATTGGAGGAAGGGAATGATTACTTGACAATACCAATCGCCACAGGCATGGATATTGCACGAAACGCAGTACTTGCATATAACTGTGATGCTGCAATCGCAATTTCTGGACAATACGGCACTATGAGTGAGATAGCTTATGCGTTCCAACTCGATAAACCTGTGATCGGGTATAAAACATGGGATATTAATCCTGTTATACAAGCTGAATCGCCGGAAGATGTAATTTCCAAACTCAAAAACGAATTGAAGTATGTTTAGAATACATGTGATGGTTTCAGGAAAAGTTCAGAGAGTTTGGTTTCGGAAACAAACTCAATCTAAAGCATTGGAATTAGGCTTAAATGGCTGGGTGAAAAATTTATTTACAAACGCTGTAGAGATAATTGCTGAAGGGAATATAGATAATCTTATAGAATTGACTAGTTGGCTTCAGAATGGCCCACCGCTGGCAAAAGTAGATAAGTTAAGCATAGAATGGTTCCCAGCTGAAAATGAGTTTAATTCCTTTGAAATTTTGAAATGAAGATCGCAATTTGCCAAATCAATCCTATCGTTGGCGACTTTGATTACAATCATAATCTTCTATTAAAGTATTATAAAAATTGTATTAGTCTTAATGCACATATTATTGTATTTCCAGAGTTAATAATAAGCGGTTATCCTCCTCAGGATTTACTTTGGGAAAACGGGTTTGTTGACCAAAATTTAGTGCATTTAAATGAGATTGCGTCAGTATCATCCATTCCAATTATTTTTGGATTTGTTAGAAAAGAGAATGATAGATTATTCAATTCTGCAGCAGTTTGCTTTGATGGGAAATTGCAATCAACAACGGACAAAATTTTGCTCCCTACTTACGACGTTTTCGATGAAGAACGATATTTTACTAGCGGAGATGAACCCAAAGTGTTTCCCATTCCAGTTAATGGGAAACAGGTTAATCTTGGTGTTCAAATTTGTGAAGACCTTTGGGATCATAATTATGATTGTAAGGTAAGTCAAATCCAAAAAGATAAGGGTGCAGATATTTTGATCAATATTTCTGCATCACCTTATCACGAAGGAAGATTATTCAGGAGGAAAGATATAATACAGGAAAAAGTACAGCAGACCAAACTCCCTTTTATTTATTGTAACATGGTGGGTGCACAAGACGAATTGATCTTTGATGGTGAATCATTAGCATTTTCTTCGCATGGAGATTGTCTGGGACAAGGTAAAGCATTTAAAGAAGATCTGGTTTTGATTGATCTTGAGTCAGATCATGTTGTGGAATTGAAAGTGAAACCAAGAGAAGAAAAAATGTACCGGGCTTTATGTCTTGGTGTGTCAGATTATTTTAAAAAGACTGGTCATACTGAAGCTGTTTTAGGACTCTCAGGCGGGATTGATAGCGCTCTGGTTGCTGTAATTGCTGCCGATGCTTTGGGTGCAGAAAATATTCATGGTATCTCCTTGCCATCCAAATATTCAAGTGATCACAGTTTATCTGATGCCCAGGCATTAGCCGATAATTTGAGTATTGATTATCGGATCCTTCCAATCCAGGAAGCTGTGGAAGGATTAGAAACAGTGCTCCATCCCCATTTTCTCGGAATGGAGCCCAATGTTGCGGAAGAAAATATCCAGGCAAGAGCACGGGGGAATCTTTTGATGGCACTCTCTAATAAATTCGGATGGATGGTTTTATCAACCGGAAATAAAACTGAATTAGCATTAGGTTATTGCACCTTATATGGTGATATGAGTGGAGGGTTAGCTGTAATCTCCGATTTGAGTAAATCAGATGTATATGTAATGGCAAAATGGGTGAACTTTGAAAATCCAGGACGAATTCCAGAAGGAAGCATCTCCAAACCGCCATCGGCAGAATTGGCGCCGGACCAAGTTGATCCATTTGATTACAATGTGGTTAGCCCCTTGGTGGATGCCATTGTGGAAGATAGAAAGTCACCGGCCGAATTAATTAATGATGGATCAGATTCTGATTTAGTAAATTCTATTTATCGAAAAATTCAAATTAATGAATACAAACGTCGGCAGGCTGCACCAGGACTTCGAGTTTCTTCCAAGGCGTTTGGTGCGGGACGGAGAATACCAATTGTGAACCATTTCAAAGGCAAGAACAAATGATCCGATTTTTATTCCTATTATTTATCACCACAATCTGGGCACAGGAATCAACACCCGCTGATTTTTGGAATGATTATTCTCAGGAAGAGAAGGTTGCTTTTATCAATGGATCATACGGAGCCATTTCTAAATTAAAATCTCATCATCGGGCAGAAGTTCGAAAACAATTCTCTCATGAGAGAAATTGGGTAGAACCTTATTATATAGAACGATTTTATGAAATAATTGATGAATATCGTTCCGAAGAAGTGGGATATAATTTGAAGATTCTTGCCCTTCATATGGATGCATTTTATTCAAATTCAGATAACTTGAATATTCCAATTATGGAAGCATTACGAGTAGTATCTCTCGTGCAGGATGGCGAACAAAAAACCGCAAATGTCCGGTTGTTACGCGCCCAGCATAAATATAATAA
>CAZYLQ010000028.1:14721-16101 GCA_964648395.1 uncultured bacterium
CTTGGGGAGTCAATCTTAGTAACACCATTATTGGAGAAATCACATGAGACTATTCAGGATTCTATTATCATTCATTTTTCTTTTGTCCTTGGCCTACCCGAGCCACAAGCGTCATAAATTTCGTAAACATAAAAAACATAAAGTTCATCATGTTGTAAATCGCCACAAGGCCCGCATTCACTTGGGTGTTAACTGGCATTGGAGTCACTGGAATCATTGGTGGCACGATCGCAGATATCACAATCGCATCGTAGTTGTGAATAAAGAAGCAGACGATAAAGGTAAGAATGCAACTGTCCTTGAGATAATTGAGCAGATTGAAAAACTTGCAGAACTAAAAGAAAAAGATCTCATTACAGATAAAGAATACCAAAAGAAAAAGAAGGAACTTTTGGATAGAATTTGAACAGAAATATAGGTCACACCATTAAAATAGAAATTAAAAAATTATCCGAAATGGAATTAACTACGCTGAATGTGTATTCATGGCCTATTTGGTCCTGTGAAGTTTCAGAATTTCCCTGGACATACAGCGAGAAGGAATCTTGTTATATCCTGGAGGGCAAAGTGATTGTTACTACTGATCATGAAGAAGTGACCATTGAACTTGGTGATTTTATTATTTTTCCAAAAGGACTCTCCTGTCACTGGCACATACTTAAACCAATTCGGAAGCATTATTCCTTTGAATAGGTTTATTTTCTCTCTATAAACCCAGCCCTTTGCTTTGTAATTTGCGCGGATGAAAACGGCTCATATTCGCAACTTTTGTATTATAGCTCACATCGATCACGGTAAATCCACGCTTGCAGATCGCCTGTTGGAAGAAACGAATACCTTGTCTAAAAAAGAGATGAAAGCCCAGGTTTTGGACAGCATGGATTTGGAGCGGGAACGAGGAATAACTATCAAAAGTCACCCCATTCGCATGGAATATGAACACCATGATGGAGTCACCTATGTGTTGAATTTAATTGACACACCTGGACACGTGGATTTTTCCTATGAAGTATCCCGTTCATTGGCTGCTTGTGAAGGTGCTTTGTTGCTTGTTGATGCAGCGCAAGGCGTAGAGGCACAAACCGTATCCAATACCTATCTCGCAATCGAAAATAATCTCACGTTGATCCCAATTATTAATAAGGTCGACCTCCAATCTGCAATGATAGATGATGTAAAAATGCAGATGGTGGAATTAATCGGTTGTGGTGAGAATGATATCATCGAAGCCAGTTCAAAAAGTGGGATTGGTATTCAGGATATTTTCAATGCTATTATTAATCGAATCGATCCTCCAAGAGATAATTCAGAGCAAAAATCCCGTGCACTGATCTTTGATTCCATGTATGATAATTACAAAGGTGCCATTCCTTATGTCCG
>CAZYLQ010000029.1:0-5396 GCA_964648395.1 uncultured bacterium
ATCTGTTAAAGAAGAAAATAGTTAATCCATCTTGTTTTGGTTATTTCTGAAACAAGTTTTCTAGACCATCAAGCCCCATATTCGTGGGGTTTTTTGTTTGTGAGAGGATGGGTAAATTTTGGAATGACTAAACGTATTCTTATAATGCTATTTCTGGTGGGGTGTGCTCCCCAGCTTGATTATTTTGGAAATCCAATCAAATTAGATGAAGATATTATATCCCTGACAAAAATGCGTAAAGATCCATCTGAAAAAGATAAATTTTATTTAACATTTATTGAAGTATACAATGCCAGTGATGCTCAGGTGTCAAAGAAGGAAAGGACTTTAGACAGGTATCTAGATTTAATAATGAAATATTATGGATATACTGAAAAAGAAATTTTAGAACAAAAAAACAATAACATTCTGCAACCTAGATATTACGTTACAGTTAAGTTCCACTAGGAAATAATTTAATGTGAGCTCTGCCCAGTAGTAGGTTTTTAGTTTTTGGGATGATGGGTAGATTCAGGAATGTTTAAGCGAATTAAACCACTACTATTATTTATGGGATTAGTTATTTGGTCTTGCGCAACGCCACCTCCAGTTGCTACTCAAACTCCAATAATTTCACCAACAGTATCGATTTTGTCACCTGTCAATAATCAAACTATCAATGAGATTGTCACTATTGTTGTTGAAACCAAGGATAATGATGGGATAGATAAGGTTGAATTTTACATTGATGACTCTCTTCTCTTCACGGATTTAGAATCATTTTATGAATTTCAATGGAATACAATCCAATACGAAGATGATTCCAAACACACTGTAAAAGTTATTTCGTATGATTTATCAGGTAATTCAACTATATCAGAGCCAAATGTTTATGTAATTGATAATTCAACATCACATCCGCAAGGAGTCAAAATTATTTCTGTGAGCTATACTGGTACTGAAATGACCATAGAATGGGAAGGAGCAACAGATCAAGATTTTAAAGAATACAAAGTTCTCTATTCATCCATAGAAGGTGGTGATAAGGATACTCTTATCAGTTACTCAGATAAATCAAGCACAACCCATATTTTAACTGATTTTGACCCCGCTCAGGAGAACTGGTTCTGGGTGGATGTATTAGATATATATGGCCTAAGTACTTTGAGTGGTGGGATGACCAATGAGATCGATGATGCACCAACTTCATCGGATTTATATCCAATCTCACTTAATGATGAATTTCAGATAATGTGGTCAAAAAATAATAATAATGATTTTGGTTCTTACAAGCTTTATCAATCATTTTCTGAAGATATGAGTAATCAGATTTTAGTTTATGAGACAAATTATAGAACGGATACAACTTTTGTTTTATCAGTTGATGTGTTAAAGTATTATCAATTAGTTGTTGAAGATTTTTGGGGGATACAGTCAAAAAGCAATATTGAGATTGGAGATTATGAGATCAAAATATGGGGGGAATATTACTCTATAGTGAATACTATTGAATTAAACTTAATAGAAAATCAACTTACAGGAAATATACCTCCAGAGATTGGGATTCTGACAAACTTAACTGGGTTATTTTTAAATTATAATTATCTTTGGGAGAAATTCCTTCAGAAATTGGGAACCTGAGAAATCTCACCGAATTACACATTGGTCACAATGGTTTACAAGGAGAGATTCCTCAGGAAATTGGAAATTTGGGCAATCTGGCTTATTTGAGCTTATGGGATAATGAACTCACTGGTTCAATCCCTTCGGAGATCGGAAATTTGGGCAAACTGACTTATTTGAGTTTGTGGGATAATGAACTTACAGGTTCAATCCCTCCGGAGATCGGAAATTTGTCCAAACTGACTTATTTGAGTTTGTGGAATAATGAACTTACAGGATCAATCCCTCCGGAGATCGGGAATTTGATTAATCTGATATTTTTGAGTATAAGTGAAAATAAAATCAATGGGAATATACCCATAGAACTAGGGAATCTGCTTCATCTGAACTCTTTGGGTTTATTCAATAATGAACTCACGGGTTTTATCCCTGCAGAGATCGGAAATCTGACCAATCTGAATTATCTTGGTTTATTCAATAATGAACTTACAGGTGGAATCCTATCCGAAATTTGGGAACTAAAAAATATGGAATTTTTTAGATTAGAGAATAATCAACTAATTAATGATATACCAGAGAGTCTATGTGAATTAGATTTTAATTGGAGTAACACTACTTTTTTTAACATTTCTAATAATCAATTTTCTCCACCTTACCCAGAATGTGTTAAAGAATATATAACTATTATGATACCGCCATTTGTGTTTAACAAATAATTATAATGTTCAGTAATAAAATCGTATCAAACCTTTTTGTCAGTATAGCTGTAGCTTTTTGATATAAGAGGATATTTTTATTGGAGCTTAATGGACAATTTTGAATGGGTAAAAGGATATGAGATGAAGTTTGGTCCTTATAAGGTTAATTTTTTAATACTCAAAAACGTACTTTAAGAGAAGGTAGCAAGGCATTTATAGAAATCATCAATAGGTCTCATAATCTAAGGAGTGGATTGAATTATTAAATAGGGACTCATTATGATAAATCAAAAATATTTTTATTAATAAGGACAAAATGAATTATAGACGACTTGGAAAAACTGGATTAAAAATAAGCGAGCTTTCGTATGGCTCCTGGGTGACTTTTTCTTTTCAATTGGGCGTTGACGCCGCAGCTGAGATTATGAAACTTGCATATGATAATGGTGTCAATTATTTTGACAATGCAGAAGCCTATGCGGGTGGAGAGGCAGAGTTAATCATGGGTAAAGCCATCAAGAAACTGGGTTGGAGTCGGGATACATACATTATTTCCAGTAAGGTATTTTGGGGTGGTGAAAAACCCACTCAGCGTGGGCTGAGTCATAAACATATAATGGATGCCTGCCATGGAGCATTAAAAAGATTACAGGTTGATTATTTGGATCTCTATTTTTGTCATCGGCCGGACCCGGAAACACCCATAGAAGAAACAGTCAGGGCTATGCATACTCTGGTGTTGCAGGGCAAGATCTGTTATTGGGGTACTTCAGAATGGTCTGCTCTCGAAATTGAAGAAGCCTACAGACTCTCCAGAGAACTGGGCCTGACTCCACCTTCCATGGAGCAACCAGAGTATAATATGTTTGCACGGAATAAAATAGAACATGAGTATCTCCAATTATTCGAGCAGGAACAATTAGGGACAACTATTTGGAGCCCACTGGCTTCTGGTCTTTTAACAGGTAAATATATAGATGGTACGCCAGATAGTACTCGCACGAGTCTCGAAAATTATAAATTCATCAAAGACCAATTTGAGTCCGCAGATTATGTTGAGCGCCATGAAAAAGTGAAGGTCCTAAACCAGTTGGCTGAAGAGCTAGGTCTCCCACTAGTGAATTTGGCATTGTGTTGGTGCTTGAAAAATAAAAATGTAAGCACGGTAATCTTAGGCGCATCCAAGGTTGAGCAGCTTAAACAAAACCTACAAAGTCCTAATCAAATGCATATTGTGGACGATTCTGTCATGGATAAGATTGACAGTATTCTTTAGAATAAAATATAATAGTTTTTTATTATTCAATTCTAACCATCAAGTTAAACACTTGTTGGTTTTTTTATTTGGGGGATCATGGGTAGATTTTGAAATGATTAATCGTATTATACGCTTTCTTTTACTTTTTATATTGGTTATAACTTTTTTGCAGCAGGATAAAATATATGCCTGGGGCTGGCAGACTCATCGCTATATCAATGAAAATGCGGTGGACTACCTGCCACCTGAAATGGATTTTTTTCAAGATCACAGAGATTATCTTCACGAACATTCAACTGACCCAGACGTAGACAATTTACCTGGATATTATCATTATATAGACATTGATTATTATCCTGAGTTTTTTGATGGCACATTTCCCAATAATTGGGATGATGCCGTAGCGCAGTATGGCTATGATGTGATTATTGATTATGGTACGGTACCTTGGGTTATTGAAGAATGGACAGATAGTTTGACAGTCCTCATGGCCAATGGCCAATGGGATATTGTTTGGCAGGTTGCGGCTGAATTGGGCCATTATGTTGCTGATTCCCATCAACCATTACATCTCACATTAAATTACAATGGGCAATCAACGGGGAATTATGGTATCCATTCCAGATATGAGACCCAAATGATGAATGCTCATTTATCCGAATTACCACTACCTGATTCATCCAGTGTTTATTGGAACTCGGTTATTGATTCAACTTTCCATTATATTGATGAAATATATCCTTATGTAAGTGATATAATTGCGGCAGATGATTTGGCATCCGATCAAGATCGAAATTATAATTCAACGTATTATAATATTCTTTGGAATGAACTAGATTCACTCACTATTGACGTCGTTCACTGTGCGATAGTTGATTTAGCATCTATTTGGCATACTGCATGGGTCAATGCGGGAAATCCATCATTGTCATCAAAGGATATTGATTCCTTTCCAAATGATTATTTAATTCATCAAAATTATCCCAACCCATTCAACCCAGTGACAACACTGCGTTATGAACTGCCGGAAGACAGTAATGTCAGGATTATAATCTATGACCTGATGGGTCGTAAGATTAGGACACTGATTGATATTGACCAGGCGGCTGGGTACAAATCAGAGCAATGGAATGCTACCAATGATGCTGGGGCATCAGTTTCAGCAGGCCTTTACTTTTATACGATCCAAGCAGGAAAATTCAGCAAGACGAATAAGATGTTACAGCTCAAATAATTCTACTATTTTCATAACAGTAACCTCTGCCCAGGATTTTTATTGGTAGAGTTTGTCTTAATATTAAATGTATAATTAACCCACAAATATTATGAAAAAACAAACTTTTTCAATCCGATTTGGAATTATAACCTTATTAATTGTTTTTATCCATGCACAAGAGAATAGGGATACTTTAGTTGGAGCATGGGAATTTAAATCAATGACAACTATACACTATTCTGAGCCAAAGCAAGTTGAGATTATTTATAGTGGTGAAAAGAATAATGAAACCTTAACATTTAATCAAGACAGCAGTTTAAATTACAAAGGCGTGAGCAGTGGGGAACAAGATAATGATACAGGATCGTGGAGTACAGAAAATGATCAGTTGATTATCGATTTAAAAAATATGAAAACTATTAGTAAGTATAAAATATTAGATAACGTCCTCACCATTATTGTCAATGACATGAAAACAGATGAATACCATGCCTTTGATACAGTTTTGGAGTATAAGAAGAGAATTTGAAAAAGTAGCATGGAGATATGAGGCTTTTTAATCTTTGGATTACCTTTTTACAAAGGTTGGGGCATAACTCATGATGAGGTAAGTTACATAAAT
>CAZYLQ010000029.1:5496-15860 GCA_964648395.1 uncultured bacterium
ATTACCTTTTTACAAAGGTTGGGGCATAACTCATGATGAGGTAAGTTACATAAATGAATTATGCCCCGGTCTCTACATACCTAACGCACCCAAGCAGGTACGTCTTATTAAATATACGTATCAAAATACATCATCCCTTACCGCTAAATTTTTGTTAGTGAGCCCCATCACATTAGGTGTTATTGTTCAACATTATCCCAAATTAAATTTCAAATATAATTCAATATCAGTATAGGGATTTTCAGTGAACTGTTTTTAATTTTCTCGCCGTTCATTAGCAGTATTTTATAAAATTAACAGTTAATAAATCAGGAACAAATTATGAGTCAACATACATTTCAAACAGAAGTAGGGCAACTGCTTCATCTTATTACCCATTCATTATATACCAATAAAGAAATTTTCTTAAGAGAATTAATCTCGAATGCTTCCGATGCCCTGGACAAAATGAGATACCTTACTTTAACTAATGATGATTTTAAATCCCTGTCATTTGATCCCAAAATCAATATTGAATTCAAAGATGGGGATAATCCAACTTTAACTCTCACTGACTCAGGTATTGGCATGAGTAAACAGGATTTGGAGGAAAATTTGGGGACCATAGCAAGATCTGGTACTAAGAATTTTTTGGAAAATATGTCTGGTAATGAGAAAAAGGATTCTCAGCTCATCGGTCAATTCGGAGTTGGGTTTTATTCCTGTTTTATGGTTGCGGATAAAGTGGATGTATCTACAAAAAAAGCAGGGGAAGATGAAGCTTGGCTTTGGACCAGTAATGGACAATCAGGATATGAAATATCTAAGCAAGTACGAAAAGATCTTGGCACAAGTATTACTCTTCACCTGAATGAAGATGGAAAAGAATTTGCGAGCCGTTGGCGTATAGAAAATCTAGTTAAGAAATATTCAGATCACATTGATTTCCCGATATTTCTTACTTACGATGAAATTGATTATGATAAAGATGGTAAAGAAAAAAGTTCAAAATCAAAAACAGATCAGATTAACGATGCAAAAGCATTTTGGACTCGATCAAAAAGTGATTTAAAGAAAAAAGATTATATCGAATTTTATAAAACACTTTCACATGATAATGAAGATCCATTCGATTGGATTCACACAAAAGCTGAAGGTAATTTGGAATACACCTTGCTTTTTTATATTCCAAAAACAGCATCCCCAGACATTTACCGTACCGATTATCAAACGGGCGTTAAATTGTATGTAAACCGTGTTTTTATCACCGATGACGAAAAAGAATTATTACCAACTTGGCTTCGTTTTGTAAAAGGAGTTATAGATTCATCAGATCTCCCTTTGAATGTAAGTCGTGAAATTCTTCAGCAAAATCGGATTATGAGTAAAATAAAATCCAATGCAGTAAAAAAGATACTCAATACCCTCAAGGACATTTCAAAAGACAAGGATAAGTATGCCACCTTTTTTGATCAATTTGGTCGTTTAATTAAGGAAGGTGTTTATCAGGATTTTGAACATAAAGATGCATTGACGGATTTGCTGCGGTTCAAATCAACAAAGGAAGCGGGACTCGTTTCTCTTAAGGAGTATGTTGATCGCATGGATAGTGATCAGAAATCCATTTTTTATATTACCGGCCAACAGGTATCCTCCTTACGAAATTCGCCATTGTTAGAAATTTATGATAAGAAAGACATTGAAGTATTAATTCTGGATGATGAAATTGATGAAATCATTATCTCATCTGTACCCAAATATGATGAAAAAGATCTCAAATCTGTGAATAGAAGTGGTGCCGCAGATGACATCTTAGAAGATTCTGATAAAGATTCTGAAAAATCAACTAAACCGGTCTTGAAAAAAATAAAAAAGGTACTCGGTGATAAGGTTAAAGATGTAAAAGTATCCAGCAGATTAAGTGATTCACCATCGTGTATAGTGGCAGATGAAAATGATCCCACTGCGCAAATGCAAGAAATAATGAAATCCATGGGACAAACAGGAATGCCTGAAATAAAGCCTATCCTGGAGATTAATCCAAACCATGAGATTGTGGAAAAATTAAAATCTATGACAAGAAAAAAATCATTTGATGATATTGCATTGTTACTCTATGAACAGGCACTTATTCAGGAAGGAGTGAACCTAGAAGATCCTGCGGGATTTGTGAATCGATTAAATAAGGCTATATCTAATGGTTTAGCATGATGATTCTTTTACTTAGAAAGAAATTCACCTGATATATCCTATTTACAGACGATGAATAATTTGTTACCTTTCCGCCCGATATTGTCTCCTTTAGTCTTAAATATAAGTCTTTTTAAGCGAGACGATTTACTTTTTAAATTAAAATAAATAGGATACTTAAATGTCTAAAACAAATAATCTTGCAGAACAAATCAAAGGCCATTTTTCTGAATTCGAAAATAACCACGAAAAAAATATGAATGGAAATAAAGCTGCAGGTAGCCGTGCTCGTAAAGCTATTGGCGAAATTAAAAAACTTGTAACTGATTACCGTA
Organism: uncultured bacterium; assembly: GCA_964648395.1. GTDB lineage: Bacteria > Fidelibacterota > Marinisomatia > Marinisomatales > UBA1611. The sequence goes on from CAZYLQ010000029.1 coordinate 8,001, forward strand.
AGGCATCTGTTGCTGGCGAATAATTAGTTCAATTTAAAATGATTTAAAACCCTTACAATTTTCTGTGAGGGTTTTTTATTTAATTCCAAATTTTACCTGTGTTTAAACATCCAAAAATACAATTTTTAGCCAATCGGGGATTATTGGTAGTAACACCAAGAATAGTAGTTGCTGCATTTATTATTCTTCAAATTTTAGGAATGGTATTTTATCCAGGTGGGACAATTCATGATGAAGCAACGGTGGGATATTCATTTAGCAATAATTTTTTCTCAGATCTTGGTATCTATACAGCATACAATGGTGAGCCAAATTATTTATCCATGTCCCTTTTTATGATTAGCTTAGTAGTTGTGGGTATAACTTTCATATTCTATTACGTGACCCTGCCGCAATTTTATAAGGAGGACTCATTAAATTTTAAACTTTCCATTTTGGGGACACTTTTTGCTTTCGGAGGAAGCATTGGGTTGATAGGGACAGCATTAACACCAGCAGACCTAGTATTGGATATGCATGTATTTTTTGCCAATGGCATTTTTAAATGCTTTATGATAACTGCTTTATGTTATACAATTGTAATCTCTCGATCTAACGTTTTTGAAAAAAAATACGCTTGGGGTTATGGTGTTTTTTTTATTTTGATCGCCTTATATGTTGGCGTACTTGAATGGGCTCCCCCACCAAGATCAAGCCAGTCTGCGCTTGTATTCCAGGTTATAACTCAGAAATTAATTGTTCTCACGTTTTGCCTAGCTATTGTATACCAGACATTCGGGGTCTCTAAATCTAGAATTCTTCTTTAATTATTGTTTGATCAAAAACTGACTTATAATACAGTTTTTTAATCAAACAAGTGGGAATGAATGAAAGTGATATGAATCACTTTACTTAATATAAAATTATAAAATGCGTTTTTTATTTTTTAACTTAGAGTAATAATAAATAAGGAAAGTTATTATGAAAAAAATTGTAATCGCTTTATTCACTCTATCTATTTGTTTAGCATCAGGAAATATTAAGAAACAGATGGATGATCTAATGAGATCACTTCAGTATAAATATCAGATATCTGGCCCTGAAGATCTTTATAAATTAAAAACACAACATACACCCCAACATGGAAGAACCGCTTCCCGTGATATGGAAGACTTGGTTGGTGATTGGCGGGAGGAAGAATCAATTAAAGAATTATTCATTACGGTTGGATCAGACCAAAGTATTCCTGATATTATGACTCTGATGGCAATGGTAGAAGCAGAAGGAAGTATTACCGCCACCGCAAGCGATTATGTAGCAGAATTGACATACCTTTTAGACTTATCTATTTTGGAAGGTGGTGATGGTGGAGGTGACTGTGATTTTTCTTGTGAAGATGAGTACAACGATTATAATGATTACGGAATTGAACCATCTGAAATATATTGTGAATGCTGTCATGAGGATTGGCCACTTGAAGATATTTGTGAAAATGATGGTGACAGCAGTGGTTATTCTTATGGTCCGAGGATTGGCGCATATTTAACAGACCTTGATCCAGGAGAAGACGGTGCTGTTTATTTTGACGATACGTCCACTGATGCAACTGTTACTTTTGTGGATGTCCCGCTATTCGATGATTCAGATGCTGTTCAGACTTTCCAAATTCAGCTCATGTATGGGACTAATGAAGTTATTTTAAGTTATAAGGACCTTTCTCTAACCGGTACAAATACAGACAATGCATCTGGTGGATTAGCCATTGGAATTGCAGATGGAAGTGGAGACTATACCGAAGTTGATTTTAGTACAGCATCGGAAGAAACTTATACGTACCCCGTAGAAGGTTTCACAGAATATAACCAGTTGGATATGGAATATATCAAGGTCACCTTTACGCCAAATAGTGATTTTACCGAATATACCGTTTCACATGAGTCTATTACTGATTTACCTGGGTCATACTCAAATATGATTTCTGTTCAAGATGACAGTTATGAATCTGAAATGCTCTCGCAAGATTTTTTATTTTATGGAGAAACTTATAACCAAATCTATATCAACAATGACGGTAATATTGGTTTTGAGGGTGGTGATGAATACTGTGTTTGTTGGTTCTGTGATGATGGTGACGGAAATTGTGCGGCTGAATATTTAGCTGGATATGCCGAAGATGAGAGAGAAGGATATTCTCGAAATTATGATGCTTTAACCTTTGCTCAGGATTATGTAAATGATAATTCAAGTGATTGGGGTGAAAATGCCTTTGACCTTGAGTCTGAATTCAATCTTGTGGTAGATGGTGATTATGTTTCCGGCGGGCTTGGAGGAGATGACCCAGGGAATTGCGAAATAAATTGGCCTGAAGATCCATATAAAATGGCCGTTTACTCATTTGTTTCCGAATACGTGTTAGAAGAGGGCGGAAGTGTTGGATGTTTTCTTGACGACGGTGACCTAGATCAAACTTATGCCGATTTTGTATTGGGTATGGAAGATGAATGGGCTGGAGGAGGAGGAGGTGATGATGAACCGATCTTCTTCGAGAAAGAAGACTATGCCGATGTTAGCGATCCAGCGAACTGGGATCAAATCACAGAGTCTGTTGCTATTACAAGGGCTAATAACCAAGGACTTTTCAATCCCTACTCAGAATCATCCTACAATGAGCTTGGAGAATACGGACCTGCAGGAACACTCTGGGCGCCTATGTCTACTGAAGAAGCAACGATGCTGGACACAAATGTATATACTTCATGGCATGCGGCAATGAACAATAATCCCCAGTCTTTTATAGATGAAACTGTATCCCTGTGGTGTTTAGAAGAAGATAAGTACTACGATATAGTGATGACCAGCTGGACTAACGGTAACAACGGCGGCGGTTTTTCCTACTGGCGTTATCCTGCAGATGCGTCTGAAGAACTCGAAGATGGACCAGACCTATTGATCATGAATATGGATTTAATGGAATTCTTTATGGTATCATTTGGAATGGATTTAGATAGTCTTGATATTGAAAATCCAACTGTCATAGGTTTCGGATTTGAAAATATGGTCATGGGGTTAATGTTTGATGAGACAGGCGTAATTGAGTTGATGGCGGATTCTGAAGAAGCAGTTGCCGCAACATCCATAGATGATACGTCCATCACATTTGCTAATTTGAGTTTGTATGATTCTACAGGAACTGCACTTCTTACAGTTACGGGCACCATTGGCCCCGGTTGGATTGATTTTGAGGCAGGCGTAGAAACCCCTATTGATTTTTTCAATGAAGATGGTGAAGGAGATGATGATAGGGAATTTTATTTGTCATTATCTGAAGATTCAACTGGAATGGGTATTGAAGTTGAGTACGATGATTATTATGGGGAAGAATATTCTGACACATCTTATTTTGGTTGGTCTGCAACAACAGACTCTTTATTCTTGTATTTTGAAGATGATTATTATTATGAAGATGAAGCAGATACAATGGCACTAGGGTACATGATTATTGAAGATACACTTTTTGCAAGTGCTTCCTTTGATCCATGTGAAGATGATGGATATGAATCCTATGAAGAATGTTTTGGTGATATGGATCTCCCTGGGATTGATGAATTGGTGGATGTTGAAAGTTTTCGTGTCAACGAAGAAAACGTTTTGACATCAACGGTATTGACGTCTATTGAACCAACAAATGGAAAACTTCCTGAAGAGTTCAAACTCTATGCAGCCTATCCTAATCCGTTCAATCCGGTGACAACAATCAGATTTGATGTTGGCAGCACTTCACATGCATCAGTATTGCGTATTTATGATATTTCAGGACGGAATGTTGCAACACTTATTAATGGGCAGCTCCAGCCCGGGAGTTATGAAGTGCAATGGGATGCTCGTGGATTTTCCAGTGGTATTTATTTCTCAGAACTTATCTCTGGAACGAAACGACACACTCAGAAAATGATACTTTTGAAATAGCATACTTACTATATTAAATAAAAAAGCCCTCCTGCATAATGCGGAAGGGCTTTTTTTATTATTTGAATGGTTCGTTACCACCAGCCAATCATTTTCCACCAGATAGAGCCAATCCCGAGCCAAACCACCACGTGATAAATTGAAACAATAAACCCAATTCTAAACCAGGCCAGTGGTTGGACATAACCATTCCCAAAATAAATAATAACGGGTCCTGTGGAATAATTGGTTAAACAACCGCATAAGTTGGAAAAATAAGCCATGACACCTACTACGAGAAATGGATTCAAACCTACACCAGATGCCACAAGAAAAATTGTTCCAACCAAAGCTATAATATGAGCGGTGAGCATGGAAAAAAAATACATGGAATAAAAATAAATGAGTGTCAAAGCAATAAGTAGCATTATGGGAGAAATACCAGTTAGTCCGTTTTCGATCAAATTCCCAAACCAACCTATAAACCCTAAATCTTTCAATCCTGTTGCCAGTGTTAACAACCCACCGAGCCAAATGAGTGCATCCCACGCTTTATGATTTTTCACCAATTGATCCCATGTCAAAGTACGAGTAAGTAAAATGATCACTAAGCCCAAGAAAGCAACCGTGGTGGTACCCCAACCATGAAAGGGTTTGGTTGACCAAAGAATCAGCATCAGTCCAAGAGTGCAAGCGGTAATAATCTCCTGTCGAGACCATGGTCCAAGAGATTGAATATCTTCTTGAATTTTTTCACGTATCGGTTGGATTGAATCGATTGTGGGCGTTGAGATGTAATTAATCAATAATGGGAGTCCAGCCAAGCCCATCAATCCGGGAACGATGCCGCCCTTAGCCCATGTGAACCAATCAAATTCAATCTCAAAAATATCAAATGCTGCTTTAGAAACCAATGGATTGGCGGCCATCCCGGTAAGAAACATTGCTGCAGTAATGAGGTTGGCATGAGCGCCCACAAGGTGCAGATACTGTCCTGCTTTTTCCGGTTTATTATTTGGTGATGATCCCAATGTGCGGGATATGGAATCAACGATGGGTGCTAAGATTCCCCCCCCACGGGCTGTATTAGATGGAACCACTGGACCAAGGATAAATTCTGCCAAACAAATTGCATAGCCTAAACCTGTGATTGATCGCCCCAGAATTAAAATACAGAGTAATGCAATTCGTCGTCCCAGCCCAGTTTCTATCACAGCACCGGCGATCATAAATGCGACAACAACCAACCAAGTCGTTGTATCGCTGTATCCCATTAAAGCGCTTTTTAAAGGAAGAATTCCTACCGTAACAACAAATGTCAGTCCTGTTAATACACTCACTGCCATTGGAATTGCCCGAACCATCAATGATGCAATAACCGTAAGAAAAACAATGAACAGCTGATATGCTTGAGTATCCAAATCATCGGGGCCGCCGATGAACCACAGCAATAGTCCTGCAAATACTGGGAAAAGTCCTTTCAAGTATTTATCCTTTTTGAAATAAAATATGATACATAATTTAACATCTGCCTAAATTGAGTCCCGAAAAAACATATGGCAACACCTTCACAACATATTCATACATTTTTCCCTGAAATTTCAGACAAATATCGACTTGAAATTTTAAAAGATTTGAAAAAATATTCATCTCAGTTGCAACAGTCCCATTTAATCAATAACAGATGGGAGAACCTGTATCTTGACCCATATCATGTTCCTGCTGTTAAACATGTTTTTAGGGCTGCATCTGTTTTTGCGAAAAAAATTATAAATAAATCGGTTATAGTCCCTCACCAGGGGTTGGGTATTTCTTTTGATGAATTCTGGTTTAATGTTGCAAAACCTGGGGAATCCACTGGGTGGCACGATCATAAAAAGCAAGCTGTAATCTCTGGTGTTTATTACTTGGATATTCATGATAATTCCGGTGATATTCATTTCCGGTCAAAAGTGAAAGATAAATTGAATGAATGGTCCCTGAAACCTGAAAACGGGGAAATGATACTCTTTGATTCAAAATTAGAGCACTCAGTATCAGAAAACAAAAGTTGTCATCCCAGAATTTCACTAGCTTTCAATCTTTATACTTTACCTTTGGAAATACAGGATCAAACGGCACAATATTCCACCGGTAAATTTTTTTCATAATTAGTGTAAAGAATTCAGAATATGATAAATCGATTTAGTATTTTATTTTTTATTTTTCAGATCATCTATGCAAATGATTTTGCGCCTAGTACATTAGTTTCCGGGGAAGTAACCAACCATAATCTTTATCCTGAAATAGCCGTAACGGATTCAGGAGAAATTTATATAGTTTGGGTTAATACCCAAGGTGGTGGTGATGTTCATTTCACTATGTCTATTGACCATGGACAAACTTTTACCAATTTTTCAACAGTAAATCAGGTTGAAAATCATGCAATAACTATTGGGTTCAGCGGGCCGCAAATAGAAGTATGGCGCGATACAATCCATGTTATTTGGTCAGATCAGCGGAATGGGTATGATCATTCAACAGTCTTTTATGCCCGGTCTATCGACCAGGGATTGACGTGGGAAGAAATGCAGATTGGTTATCCCAATGGTGTCAATTTTTACCCTGAACTATTAATTGATTCACAAGGAATTTTGCATGCGTCCTTCCATTATTATCTACCAGGTTCATTTGCCTACCAATTTATCGCTCATACGTATTCCTCTGATGGAGGAGAATCGTGGTCAAATTTTAACATTGTAAGCGATTATGAATCTGGGGAACCTTGCGATTGTTGCCCTGTAGAACTTCACGAAATGTCAAATGGAAAGATCATAAATGGATTTAGGAACAATGAGAATGATATTCGAGATATGTTTTCAATGGATTGGCATCCCGAAGATTCATCATGGATTAATTTATCTCCCATGTCTTACGATGATTATTTTGTGAATTACTGCCCTACAAGCGGCCCCAGTCTTGTCAGCCTGGATTCTATAGTAGCTATGGCTTATATGTCGGAAACAAATAGCGAAAACCGAATTTTTCTTACTCTATCCCATGACCTGGGTGATACTTTTTCAGTCAAAATCCCAATGGAAATGACAAGTGGCGTTAATTATTATCAAAACCATCCTTCAGCTGTAATAACCCAAGATGGCAATATCCATGTGATTTGGGAAGACAGTAGAAATTTTGGAAATATTCTTTATAGCGTTCTTGAATTTGGGCACAGTTTAATGACGGGTTTTTCAACAGTGAATGACAGCATTACATCATCCCCGGAGATTGCTCCCCAACTAGCATCAGATTCAAACGATTATCTTTATGCAGTTTGGGTGGATCGTCGTTCTGGAAGGCAGATAAGATTTTCAACTACATATCCAATTGACCTATCAGCAGATAAAGAGTTGATTCCCTTAGATTTTTCGTTGTTTTCGCCATATCCGAATCCATTTAATTCAAAAACCACAATTACGTTTTCAGTAAATGAATCCATTATCTCAAACAAAATGTCTTTGCAAATATTTGATATTCATGGCCGTTTAGTAGCTTCGTTGATAGATGGATTTGTAAACAAAGGAACCTACGAAATTCAGTGGGATGCATCGACTCACCCTAGTGGGATATATTTTTTTGCTCTACAGGCCCAGGGTTTTACACAATCAGTTAAATCCATATATTTAAAATGAGTCCTTATCGTCGTTGATTGGAGGGTAATCCATTCTTACATTTGACGCCAATATTTAATCAAAAGGAAAACATAATGAATCGTTTAACAGTAGGAATACTTTTGTCTTTTGCAGTTATTTTATCTGTTACTTCTTTGTATTACACACCAGATCCACTTTCAAGTACCACCAATTGTCAATATAAATCTGGTTGTGCTAAACCGGGATGTATACAAAAGGCCAAGTCCTGTGGATCTGATTGTGCTAAACCGGGATGTATACAAAA
>CAZYLQ010000030.1:0-15392 GCA_964648395.1 uncultured bacterium
CGAATTAGATAAGAGATTACATCTTTAGATTCCCGGGTTCCGGGATAACGGCCTGCTCTATCTTTATGTGATAAATACCGAATATGGTCCATAATATCATTCTCAGTGATAGATGGAGAAGATCCAGATTGGTATGTACCGATATTTTTCATCTGTATCATGGCCAAACCAAGGACTACAATTAATATATAGGGGTAAAGTGAATTGGTGTTCTTATTCATAGCGATTTAAAATTTAAGGAAAAAATCGGAAGACAAAGATAAAGGAATTAATTTTCTCCCATGAAAAATTCTGTCGAAATTACCATAAAACCAAATTATGTTCCTGAAAGATCAAACCCCGTTCGCTCATACTATTTATTTTCTTATCATATTACCATTTTGAATAGGGGAGATAAGCAAGTCCAACTTTTGAGCCGCTATTGGCATATCACCGATGGGCAAGGTAATACAGAAGATGTCCATGGACCCGGTGTGATAGGGGAACAGCCAAAGCTGTTCCCGGGTGAAATTTTTGAGTACACTAGTTTTTGCCCTCTCCCAACGCCAATGGGATTTATGGAAGGAAGTTTTAGGATGATTGATGACACTGGAAACGAATTTGACGCAATCATCAAACCTTTCCGATTGGTGGCACCCCAAGTTTTGAATTAGTTTTCTAAATCAAGCCCAAGAAGATCAGATATTTTAAAGGCAATATCTGTAATAGGCATGGATTTAATCGTACCTTTTTTGACACCACGCCCCATAGAAATATAGCCTGTTTTTAATATTTTACGTCTTGGATCTCCACCATGAGACCCGCCAGACTTCTCCACAATAAAGGGCTGCTCAGTGCTGCGTACAAACCCGTATCCATCATTAGCCAATAAGACGAAATCTGTTTTTCGCGGCGCCCAAAGTGCACCATTCATATGTCGTTGTTCTAATATTTCGAATGCATCTTGCTTGGATAATAATAAACGAACTATTTTCTTAAATTCTCGATCAGTAGGATCTTTAAGCCGCACAAAACCAGACCCACCAGAACCGAGACATACTACTTTCCAATCAGAAATAGAGCCATTATTTAATTTAAGCCATCCCTCTTTTTCAAATAAACGATTTAAACTCACCTGTTTTTCAAAATCCCTAAATCCATGGTCCCCCGTGATGATGAGGGTTGTGGATTCCCATAATTTGTTATCATCTAAAAAAGCCATGATATTTCCTACCAATGAATCCATGAACATGAATGCATCTTTAGCTTCATTAGATGATTTACCAAATTCATGTTGTATAAGGTCAGTCTCAATCATGTGGTATAAACTTAAATGAGGTGCTTTGCGGGCAAAAGCATCCATGAAAATTTCGTGAAGCAAAAGATCTCTATTGTATCCTGATGGATTGCCATCTTCTGGCACGACCCCACGTACTTTAGCTGATTCTAAAAAGGATTCCGGGCGATCGTGTTTTCGTACAAGGTCGATTGTTGAGATAGTGTCATTGACTGATTTTATTTCCGGGAGCATCCAGTCCATTTTTGCGCCAACCGAGACAGGCCAACTTATACCCAAAGTGACCAGCCCATTTTGCGATGCTTTTGTAATGAGCGTTGGAACTTCTATGGAATCTGCATACCAATACCAATCGACAAAATTATTCTTTGGCATAAAGGGCCGATTGTTTACGATTCCGTGTTTAGCCGGAGTCACACCGGTAATCATAGATGTATGAGATGGATATGTTAAAGATGGAAACACTGTTTGAACACTTGTGCAATATTCTCCATCTGCCATAAGCCGGGTCAAGTTTGGGTAATCTTTTGTATAGGTGGGGTTGTTTAAAATATCACCGCGTAGTCCATCGATGGAAACAAGTATCACCCTAGGGTCAGACCAATTTCCCCTTGGGCCTCCACATGAGATAAAACATAAAGTAATAAATATCGGGAAAATTTGTTTCATAGAAGTACGTGTAAAACGATAATAATTACCGGTAATTTAAACACGTGGAAATAAGTCGTACTAAAAAAATTGCTACAATAGGACCCAGTTGTTCAACGTTAGAAATAGTCCAATCACTCGTCGATCAGGGCGTAAACTGTTTTCGTGTAAACCTGTCTCATGGAACCGCAGAAGATAAACAATCCTATTTTGATCTGGTTAAATCCACTCATCTACCGTCCGGGGGTCGTCCAGCAATCTTGGGGGACCTTGCAGGGCCCAAAATTAGAGTGAGTGGGCTCGAATCCGACTATGAATTAAAAGAAGGGGATGTTGTTACCATCAGTAACGAAGAGATGGGCAAAAATGTGATTCCTGTTTCAAAAGGTGTAAAATTTCAGAAAATTGATGCGGGTGCACATATATTGATCAATGATGGTCGTATTGCATTGGAGGTTGTAAAATATATTTCAGATTCAACACTGGAATGTCAAACAATGATTCCCGGCACTGTGGAAAATCGAAAAGGTGTCAATTTCCCCGGTGTAGCTCTGGAGGTTCCCAGCCTTACAGAACAGGATGAACAGGATCTCGAGTTAGCGTTGAAAAATGGTGCAGATTGGATTGCACTTTCTTTTGTTCGATCCCCTCACGATTATGACCTGGTCCGTTCTCGTGTTCGAGATCTCGGTTTTGCTGTTCCTATTATGGCAAAAATTGAAAAATGGGAAGCAGTTCAAAATCTGGATGGCATCATTGATGCATTTGACGCAGTCATGGTAGCTCGTGGAGACCTAGGCGTGGAGCTCCCTCTTGAGCGTGTTCCATTGATCCAAAAAGAAGTGATTGATAAAGCCACACAAGCCGGAAAGCCTGTAATTATTGCCACTCAAATTTTAGATTCAATGACTGATAGGCCGATTCCAACTCGGGCAGAAGTTAGCGATATTGCCAATGCAATCTTAGATGGCGCTGATGCGCTGATGGTTACCGGTGAAACAGCAATGGGCAAATTCCCAGAAAAAGTTATTCAAGTGCTAACCAGGGTGATTGAGGAAACGGAATCAGCCATTAATTATCAAGACTATTATATCTCACGTGGGAATAAACATCTAAACACAGCACAAGCAATTAGTCACGCAGCATGTTCGGTTGCTTATGACCAGGATATTAAAATTTTAATTACCATGACTCATAGTGGAAGTACCGCTAGGATGGTGTCACGATATCGACCGGCTGCCCGAATCATTGCCATGACGCCTATTAAAGAGATATCACGCCAACTTTCAATTGTGTGGGGAATCATGCCCATTGTAATCAACGAATATAATTCATCGAGTGAAATTCAAGATGTTGCAAATGCAGTTTTATCACTTGAAGAAATTCTCAAGGAAGGCGAGAAATATGTGATCACTGGCGGTGTCCCTGTAGGTGTGCCGGGAACAACAAATTACTTATCCGTTTTTAAATTCGCCTGAACAAATTTTTTATTTAATAGAAAAAAGGCATTAACGCATAATGTTAAAGATAAAATTATATTCTAAATTTATTTTTACGACTTTTTTAATAGCCGATATTCCTCCGGGATATTATGATGACGCCCAAGGATTAGATGGGGAGCCATTACGGTTGGCTCTGCACAATATTATTGATGACCATATTCCACAAAGTTATAGTTCGCTGTATGGTCATTTTCAATCAACTGATGCGAAATCTGACGGGACTGTTTGGGATATGTATTCTGATGTTCCCGGTGGAACACCGCCCTATATTTACAATTTTACAAGCGCGGATCAATGCGGGAATTATGCCGGGGAAGGAGACTGTTTTAACCGGGAGCATTCTTGGCCAAAAAGCTGGTTCAACGAAGGCATGCCCATGAACACGGATCTGTTCCATATTTATCCGACAGACGGCTATGTGAATGGCATGCGATCCAACCACCCCTATGGAGAAGTAGCAAGTACAACTTGGACATCTCAAAATGGCAGCCAACGTGGTAACATGAATTCTTACAACCACAATGGGACAGTTTTTGAGCCAATTGATGAATATAAAGGAGACTTTGCCCGAACCTATTTTTATATGTCAACGCGTTATTATACTGAGGACACCGGGTGGGACGATAACGATATGGTGAATGGGGCAAACCTTAACGGTTGGGCTGTAAACATGTTAATGGATTGGCACTTACAAGATTCGGTAAGCCAAAAAGAAATTGATCGAAATAATGCTGTTTATGCAATTCAAGAAAACAGAAACCCTTTCATTGATCATCCGGAATGGGTAAACTGCGTCTGGGGAGAATGTGATTCAGGCCCTGGAAATCTTCCGCCCATAGCCAATGCTGGACCAGATCAAATCGTTGCTGAAAATGAATTGGTAACCCTGGATGGAACTGAATCATATGATGAGGAAAACATAGACCTATCTTATATGTGGACTGCCCCTATCGGGATATTGCTGAACGACGCGACCTCATCCGTTGCTAGTTTCACCACACCTATAGTAGATGACTCAATTAACTTTATTTTTGAATTGATTGTATCTGATGGAGAATTCGATTCAGATCCGGACTCAGTAACCATTACAGTTTTTCATAGAAATGTTTCCCCCATAGCTTATGCGGGGCCCGACCAAACCATTATGGAGAATGAACTTGTTATTTTAGACGGTACAGGGTCATCTGATTTCGAAAATATGAATCTCTCTTATTCCTGGTCATCACCAGTTAATATTGAATTAGATGATTCAACACGAGCCATGCCAACTTTCATTTCACCTGAAGTTAGTGATTCCACATCCTTATTATTTACCTTAATCGTTTCCGATGGGGAACTATATTCAAATCCAGATTCTGTGACTATAACCATTCTGAATTCATTAGGTTCTATATCTAATATTTTTCCGGTAGAATTTGAACTTCGTCAACCGTTCCCAAATCCATTTAATCCAACAACCACAATCCAATTTAATGTTCCGGCCATGGATACACGATATGTGGTTTCTTTAAGAGTATTCGATATAGCCGGCAGCATGGTTGAAACGCTGGTCAATGGCACAATGGAATCAGGTCAATATGAAATTCAATGGGATGCATCACAGCATGCCAGTGGTATATATTTCTTGAAAATGGAATCAGGATTTTCGATAGGGCACGGACGTGGTTATATAAAAAAACAAAAAATGATTTTGATGAAATAATTTTGTAATTACAGGGTGTTTATCCTTCGATCAAATAAAGAGTATTTTTATATAATGTTGAAAATTATTCAATCACCTAAATGGCTCCATATGTTAATTTTTACTTGTCTTTTGGGACAGGTTTCCATGGGAGGGCCTAGTACTCAAGCTACATACATTACGGGGACTATTGTAGATTCCACAAATCTTTCACCGCTTGAATATGCATCCATTTCTGTGATTAACCCCGGGACTAGTTATAAGATAATGGTTGGTGGCATATCGGATGAAAACGGTGAGTTTTCTATCCGTCACACGCTTGTTGGTCATTACACAATAGAAGTAGAATATATTGGCTACGAAACAAGGGTGTTTCCTGATATGAAGTTTTCTGATGAACAAAACCACGCAATTGATGTTGAACTTGGAAAGTTTAACCTTTTACCCAAAGTGTTAAAACTAGATAAAGTGAATGCTGTCGGATTTAAATCTCCTTTAAAAGTTGGTCTTGACAAAAAAACATTTACTATTACAAAAGCAGAATCAATTTTAAATCAATCTGCAGAAGCAGCCTTAAGAAAAATCCCATCCGTAGATGTTGATTTAGATGGTATAATATCCATAAATGGCGATCAAAATATTACGGTGTTAATTAATGGATTAAGATTAAGTGGTACACATGGTGAAAAAAATCCATACCTGGATTTAATTACCACCGGGTTCATTGAGAAAATAGATATCATTACAAATCCATCCGTTGCTATGGATCCAAATGGTATGGGCGGTATTATTAATATTATTTTAAAAGATGATATTGTTGATGGATTTCATTCATCTACTTCGTTTACATATGGAAACCACAAACGGTATAATGGTTTATTGAGGCTATCATATAAAAAGAGGAAAATGGAATTAGAGTTAACGGGGTTTGCAAAATCAGATTTTTCCGCTTTGAATAGTGATCGTAAATATGAGTGGCAGTATGACTCCTTTAGCTTGGAAAGCATCCAGAAAAAGTCTACTACTGGAAATCCACTCACCGGTGGGATAAACCTTGGTTCCACGCTGAATTTTTCAAATCGGAATATCCTTCACCTAGGATCTTTATTCACGGCCTTTAATCATTCGTCAAGAGATTCGATTCACCGCCAGTTTTTTGATCCACCGGTTGAAGATGATATGACATCCAATGATAATAAACGCGGGTGGAACCTGGATGGAAATCTGATCCATGAGCTCAAGTTTTCTAATGATCGCTCCTTAACAACAACAGCTGCATTTGCTCAATCCGGAGAACACCAGAAGGACATTAATGATCGAAATTCAAATGGAACTGGTCCCGATGATCACAGCCATATTTACCAAGATGATGCCATTGAGACAAAAGAAATTGAATCAGTATATAAAACCGAATCCCCACGGTTTGGAATGATTCAGGGCGGCGCATCTTATCAATCTTTGGCGATTAATAGCGAGTTAGAATATCTCCATGCACCCTATGGATTTGACTTTAATGAGCAGGTGTCTTCAGGATATTTCAGGGTTCAAAAGTCATTGAAAAGTATGCTTAGTTCCTTGAGTGCTGGTATACGCATCGAGCAGAGAAAAACCAGCACGGGCGTTTATGATATTGAATTACCGGACAGTCACCAACACGCAGATACATCGAATGTTTTTGTTGTCTTGATTGACTCATCTATTGCCAATTCCCCCCCCGGCTCAAAGAGTACTTTATTTGTATCCTGAATTGAAAACAGGATTTACATCCATGGATAAAAAACTTTCCATAATCATGAAATACGGACGCCGTATTAATCGAGTAAAGCTAGCCATGATAAATCCATTCCCGGTTAGCATGATAGATAAATATCATGTTAGAAAGGGGAACCCATTTTTAAAACCGGAACTAGTGGATATATATCAAATTAATTTTTCTTTCAGGTTAAACACAAAACAACACCCCACGTTTACTGGAAATATTTTTTATAAGGATATTCAGGATTTGATTCAATGGCATGATGTGGATTTTGTAACCATCAATGAGCAATCCTTCGAAATATTAACGGCAGGCAATGTGGCAAGGGGAAAATCTATCGGGTACGATCTCGCCCTATCTCTTTCACCCACAAAAAATATCCAATTGATTTTAGATTATAATAATTGGATCAAAAAAACTAGCGGAAAAGGGGAAACAGATCTTATTGGAAATTCATTAGGCAGTATAACCGATGGTCAGATTAGGATTGCAATGCCATGGAAAGTTGATTTTGAATTATGGTACCGCCGCTATGGAAGACACAAAATCCCCATAGGTGAAATTGATCCATACTATTATGTAGACCTGTTTCTTGGAAAAGCGATTATAGATAAAAACGTATATTTAACATTCTCTGTCCACGATGTGTTTAATAGCCGCATTATGGATATTTATACAGAACAAGCAATTACCAATCCAACCAGCGGTGTGACATATATACAAAAATTGAATGCTACAAAATATAATGAGCAAAGGCTTATTTCATTGGGTATTCAATTCAACATTAGTGCACTCCCTTCCTTGGGTCAATCCAAAAGAGATAGTATAAATAAACCAGATCACCCGGATGATATTGATGTAGATTATTAATACCAATCAATATTTTCTTAACAGAGAAAAGGGACAAATAAAACAATTCATATAGAAACTTTTTTCCATCCATTCTAGGCCCAGATATCTCCTACATCCACATAATTTATATAGATATAGCGCGGCTGGACGCGTAATATCTCCACAATGGTCAAAAAATATTTATTTCATATAGGTGATTTTGCTTGGCTTTTCTAATACGTCAAACCCGTTATCCAATAAATTGACAAAATTTGGGTTAGTAGCAAGGGCACCTGCATAAAGCTCACCATTACGGTAGTTTGCGCAAGCTTCCTGGCTTTCCCAGGAATAGATACCACCGTAAGTGTTATTTGCTTCATCAGAGAGCCAAACTTTGGAAATAAGTCCGGGAAGTGCGGCAAAATTTGGTGCGACCTCATTTGCTACACCCATAAAATCATTGTGGGTGATGCCCTCGAGATTGAAGTTAATAACTTGAATATATTTGGGCGCTTGATCCATTAAATTGCCTGTTACGCTACTTGGTCCTTCTAAAACGCCAAACCCGTCATCCAATAAATTGACAAAATTCGGGTTAGTAGCAAGGGCGCCTGCATAAAGCTCACCATTACGGTAGTTTGCGCAAGCTTCCTGGCTTTCCCAGGAATAGATACCACCGTAAGTGTTATTTGCTTCATCAGAGAGCCAAACTTTGGAAATAAGTCCGGGAAGTGCGGCAAAATTTGGCGCAACAGATTCTGCTACACCCATGAAGTCATCATGGGTGATACCTTCGAGATTAAAGTTAACGACTTGAATATAATTAGTATTACTCATAGGTTTTTCCTTTTTAACTGTGGTTGTTACCTCTGGAGATGGCGCTGCACAGGACTGGAACGCCATTAAACCAACACTGAATATAATTGCTGCCGGCCATACATATTTATTATTCATTTTCAACATATTTTTCTCCTTTTGGTTCTGTTATGTATAAATGGATTAGAACAATTTAATATTATTTTAAAAAATTATATTTTTATAACCTATCTCTTTTATCACTAAAATAATCTGCCAATTACTACAATCTATTATCTACACGATGACTAACCGGTTAAACCCAGCAATCAGGATTCTAATTCCCGCATCTTTTACAATGTTGTATTCTTTTTCATCGTAAGTAATTGGACATAAATCCCTTAACAGATCTTTAAAATTCTTACTTAATTCAATTTAAATTTCATTCGTGAAAATTCTAATATATACTTTATTTCCCTTATTAATGTTTGTTGGATGTGATGAGCCGGAAGAAAAAGAGGATGAAAAGCCCGTGCATTACTTTTCAAAAGTTTTAGGTGAATTTGATGCTGAAATGGGATACAGCATCCATGAAACCCAAGATGGTGGATTCATTATTTCAGGAGCAACGTCATCTTATTGGGCCACCGATTCGTTGCCAAAAATCGCAATGCCTGCACATGGAGTCACAAATGCAATAGTAGTAAAAATTGATTCTATTGGAGAGCAGGAATGGATTAAAACATTTGGTGGTGAATTATTTGAATCAGCTTTTAATGCTAAAGAAACCAGTGATGGTGGTTACTTTTTTGCCGGGTACACCAATTCTTTCGGAAAGGGACTTTATGATTTTTGGTTGGTAAAGCTAAACGAAGTCGGACAACAAACATGGGAAAAAACTTACGGGACAGCAAAAGCAAATGTGGGGTTGTATGGGGATGTTACATCTGATGGTGGATTTGTTTTAACGGGATACACTATTCCAGCTGAAAAAACGGACAAGGATGTTTGGCTAATAAAAACAAATTCAATTGGGGACTCATTATGGGCTGTAACCTTTGATGACAGCATGAATCAACAGGCCAATTATCTACAAGAAACAAATGATGGCGGTTTTATTTTAGTGGGAGAAACCCGAGGCCAAAATACCAACCTAGATATTCTAATAATTAAAACGGATGCTGATGGAACTATGCTATGGACAAATACACTTATAGAATCAAATATCGATCAGGCTTTTTCAATAAAGGAAACAGGTGATGGGTTTATTTTAATAGGTACAACTACATCATTGGGAATGGGAGACAAAGATATTTGGCTCAATAAATTGGATGAGTCTGGCAATGTTGTATGGCAAAAAACCTATGGCGGCGAAGCACTTGAATATGGTTTTGATGTTGTTCCCGTTTCTGATGGGTATGTTTTTACAGGATCAACATCATCCTATGGGACTATGTTTTATGATCTTTGGGTGATTAAGGTTGATTTAAATGGTGCGGAAGTTTGGAATCAGATTTATGGTGGCACTATGATTGATATTGGACGATCAATTATAAATAATGCATCAGGTGGATTTACAATTTTGGGCCAAACATCCTCCTTTGGCGCAGGCGAATATGATTTCTGGATCATTAAGACAGATAAAAACGGGATTGTACCATCTAATGAACCATAAACATATTTAATAGAAAATTTATATCGAAATAATTATGAAACAATTAACAATGTATGCACTTATACTTGTTTTGGCAATCTTTACTGGATGCGAACACGAGAAAGAGCATAATCACGATGATCACACCCACAATGATGGGGCGGTATTGACTTTAGATAATTGTGAATCATCTTTCGGCTTAGGAGTAGATCCATTTTATTCAACCTATTTTTCTTGTGTGGATTTAGTTGCATCGGGGAATAATACAGTAATCACATCTGATAATTTTCCACCCTATGAATCATGGTATTACAACACGACGGATGAGAATTATATTGAGTTTGTAAGTCAGGGTACGGGGTATTATCTAAATCCCAATACAATCTCATCTCAAGACCTAACGATCTCAATCGTAGATAATCCGATTACAAAAGGATTAACCATTAATGATGCATTGGTAGATGGTATCGTCGGAACAAACTCAGATGAATATGGCATGGGGGCTGTAGGTGTAGCGCTGAATGGCGTAGCTATATTTAATCCCCTCGCGGCACCTGGAGATGATATTGAAAATGAAAAATTTTCCTTCGATTATTTTAGTGGCCATCCAACCAATACGGGGTATTATCATTACCACTCATCTACAAAAGGTCCATTAGAAGTTTTGTCTCATAAAGGGTTAATCCAAACGCCTACAGTAGGTTCTGGAGAAATTGAATTATATGGTATGATGTGTGACGGAACTTTGATCTTGGGCTGTACTGA
The DNA here is from genome assembly GCA_964648395.1 of uncultured bacterium. Classification (GTDB taxonomy): domain Bacteria; phylum Fidelibacterota; class Marinisomatia; order Marinisomatales; family UBA1611. The sequence continues at coordinate 10,909 of CAZYLQ010000030.1, forward strand.
GCTCGATGGATCTGTGCCTCCTAACAGTGATTTTGATGCCCAGAATGGTCACGTACATGATATTACGGATGGTACTAGTGTTTTCTTCTCAAATAGATATCATACACATATTTGCACTGATACATACACTGGTCACAAATTCACCCCGGAGATTCAATATTATGAGGGATGTAACTAATCACAGGTAATGAAAAACGGGAAATAAAAAAAGGGTTTCAAGATTGAAACCCTTTTTATTTATAATTTTTTAGATTCCCTAACTTTACCTTCTCTGGGGCAAGTATGTTTATAGTGTGAATCCGCACATTCTTTAGTGCATGAATAGTAAGATTCTTCCAAATTTTTCACACCCTTTTTATTATAATAAGTCCATTTTCCTTCCTGAAGTCCATTCTCATAATTCCCTTCATATTTTTTTTCCCCGTTCGCATGGTACCCGATCCATTTACCATGTTCACGTCCATGTATATAAGAACCTGTGTACCACTTGTTCCCTTTGTCATCCCAGGCATTCCATACCCCAGTTTGAAACCCGTTTTTTAATTCCCCCGCTTCTTTCTTTTCTCCGTTGCGGTGCAGGTTATAGGCTGGACCATTGTAAACTTTTTGATTAAAAAAGAAAAATGAATGGAAATTGTCGTTGGTAATATATTGTCCGGCCCTTTCATATAATACTTCATCCATGTTAACAGGATCGCTTGAACACCCGGCAACTAATAGTAATAAAAAAGGAATTAATTTTTTCATTTCAGACTCCAATTCTGTCATTGAATCTAACAAAACGACCATTTATAAACAAAAAGCATCATCCCGTATCGTTGTATACATCTTAGAAGAAAATGACTAACTTGTTTTTTCCCCAAACAGTTTTACAACTATGACCTGTGATCCAACGCCAAGCAAGAGCAAAACCCACCACGGGAAGCCAAATCCGGCGGGTAATGTTCCCAGTAGTAATGCAGCTAATCCAGCAGAAACGGCATAGGGCATTTGTGTTCTAACATGGTCCATAAGTTCGCATCCAGATGCCATTGATGTTAAAATGGTAGTGTCAGAAATAGGTGAACAATGATCTGCCCATACAGAACCAGTTAACACGCAGGCGATTGTAGAATACATAATATGCATATTTTCAGGTGTCGCCCCACCACCATTTTTCATAACAGCCCATGTTAATGGTATTACTAATGGCATTAGAATGGCCATAACTCCCCAACTGGATCCGGATCCGAAAGCTGTCGCTGCAGCTATAATAAATACAATCGCAGGCAAAAGAGACATGGGAATTGTATCGCCCAATGTTGAAACAATATAATCCGCTGTCTGGAGATCCTTTGAAATATCTGCAAGCGCCCATGCTAGCAACAAAACTAAGAGTCCCATCAGCATAAATTTTAATCCGCTAAACCAGGCATCCAGCGTCTCATTCACATTTAAAATGCCTTGTCCAATAGATAAACCGGCAGCAACCAATGCACTTAATAAAGTAGAATGCATTAGAGCGCCAAACGTATCAGAACTGCCAATAATATCTTTTATTGTATCCCCATCACCTGATGTGAAAATGAAATAGAACATAGAAAAGACCAATACCGCAATTGGAATAACGGCATTTCGTGCTCTTAGCTTGATATTATTTTTTACAAAAAGATCATCAGAATCTGCACCAGCATCTGATTCCATTTCTTCCATATTCGGGGCGTATTTTATTCCTGCTCTTGCTCTTTCTTCTGCCTGAACCATAGGGCCAAAGTCTTTACCAGATGTTACAACGAGCCCGACCAAAACAATGGCTAAAAATGGATAAAAACTATAGGGAATTGAATGAATAAAAAGCATATATGCTGATTCGTTCAATCCATCCAGTCCAGGTAACGCATCTGCAATGATCCCAACTTGAAATCCAATCCAGGTGGTAATAATAGCTACCGTTGCAATAGGCGCAGATGTTGAATCAACGAGATAAGCTAATTTTTGTCGGGATATTTTTAGTTTGTCGCATAGAAGCCTTGAAGTGTTTCCCACAATTAACGTGTTTGAATAATCATCAAAGAAAATAATTATTCCAAATAGCCAAATCGCAATTTGTCCTTTTTTAGGCGTGTCTGCTTTTTTGACCAGTTGCTGAATAATGCCATGCATGCCCCCATTGCGGTATATGATACCCACCATGCCACCCAGCATCAATGTAAACAATATCAATATTGCATGATCCCGATCTATCATCGTATTTAATGTGTAATGGTAGAAAGATGCTAGAAGAGAAGGGACTAGTTTAGTGATGCTGAAACCGCTTAATGACCAAACGCCAAACCAAATGGCCGCAAACAGCGATGGGATAACCGATCGTGAAATAAACGCCAGGGTGATAGCGATCAAAGGAGGGAGAATCGAGACCCAACCCGGAATAACTTTTCGGTTAAATTGGTGTATTGATTGTTCACTTTGCACCAGCTGGATGGAGACATCTCCATTTTCAGAAACAGAAATTTGATTAAAATGTGCTGATTCGTTTGTTATACTACTGGGGGAGATTGTACGACCGTTTACAAGGAGAGAGACACCATCTTTTTGTAAAAAATAACCATAGTAAACAATATTGAATTCAATATTTTTAAGAACTACTCTTGGAGCGTCAACGGTAATAGCCTGCCCGAAAAGAAAAAATGGTATAAAAATACCAATGATAGTCTTATATGCAAATCTCTTCATTAAATATCCCATATGTTAATGAAAATATTGGCAATTTTTTAATTATTTTTTGTTATACATCGACAAACATATAAGTTTTAATTAATATTCAAAAACCCTCACATTAGTGGGGTTTTTTGTTTGTGGGATGATGGGTAAATTTGTATGTGAATAAAAAACCAGAAAATTAGTTTGGGACACTCATTACTAAAGGTAATGTATTCGGTGATAAGTATTGCTAACGTCAGGCTTGGTTTATTGTTGTCCTAATAAGTGGCTCAAACAGGTGATATAAAGAAATGAAAATATTAATTGCGGATAAACTATCTCCCAAAGCGATTGCGGAGCTTGAAACAATAGGTGCAGATATAACATCTAACCCGGATCTAAAAGCAGAAGAGTTGAGCAAAGCAATAGACAATACTAATATTCTCATTGTGCGATCAACCAAAGTGTTCGCCGAAACTATTGAAGCTGGAAATAACCTAGAACTTATCATTCGGGCTGGCGCTGGAGTGAATAACATTGACTTGGAAAAAGCCAGCAGTAGCGGTGTCTATGTTGCCAATTGCCCGGGAAAGAATTCTGATGCGGTCGCGGAACTGGCCCTTGGCCATATTATTGCCTGTGACCGCCAAATTGTCGATGCTAGCTTAGATTTGCGAAGTGGCAAGTGGAAAAAGAAAACCTACCAAAACGCAGCCGGTTTAAAGGGGCGCACTCTGGGTATAATTGGTTTGGGCTCTATCGGTAGCGCACTAGCAGAACTTGCCAAGGGACTAGATATGAATGTCATTGTTTGGTCTCGAAGCTTAACACCTGATAAGGCAGATAAGCTTGACCTGGTTTATTGTGAATCTATCGCTGAAGTCGCAGCTAATGCCGATATTGTCAGTGTTCATCTGGCCATGACACCGGATACAAAACAAATTTTGAATAACGATTTTTTCAGTAAAATGAAAGACGGAGCAATCTTTGTAAATACATCACGCGGCAAGATTGTTGATACATCAGCGTTACGAAAAGCAATTGATGAAAAAGCTCTACGCGTGGGTTTAGATGTGTTTGAGAATGAGCCTGGCTCTGGTTTCGCTGAATTTGATCAAACTGACCTGGCTGGCCTGATTACGTGCACGCCGCATATTGCTGCATCTACGAACCAAGCCTCTGAAGCTATTGCGGACGAGGTAGTTCGCATTGTTGACTCCCTGGTCAAAACAGGAAAACCTATCAACGCTGTCAACTCCCGAGATAAAACCGAAGATGGCAGAATTTTGATGATTCGGCATTATAATCGTGTTGGTGTACTTGCTTTTGTGTTAGATGCGTTGCGCAAAGCGGAAATAAATATTGAAGATATGGAAAACAATATTTTTAATGGAAGTGCCGCAGCTGTTGCTAGTCTGAAACTGGATAAAATGCCGTCAGCAGATGTTATCAGCGAGATTAGTTCTAACAAATCCATAATTCAGGTCAGCATCAAGTAATTCTTAATTCTAGCCTTATCAGATTTCGATGGGTAAAAACTATCATCTAATACAAAAATATTGATTAGAATTTTAATCAACCAAAAACCCCACATTTGTAGGGGTGTTTGTGGGATGATGTGTAATATTAAATATGAAAAATCAAAAATAGAGATAGGAATATTTATAAATGAAAAAGTATCGTAAACTAAAAAATGGCGAAGAAGCTGAAGAATTAGAAACCTCAATTAAGCTTATAATTAAAACAAAGTGTCCCACAAAATGGATAATCGAAGATTTAGAAACAGGTCAAAAGTATCGTGCAAA
>CAZYLQ010000031.1:0-15241 GCA_964648395.1 uncultured bacterium
AAACGTTCCAGGATATTGATATAACTGTAAATAACCTGTGGGTGGCTTTTGATACAACCAAAGCCATCAAGGACAGATATCCAGAAAAACGGATGATCTCTGTTTGTCATTCCCTGATCAAAATGGAACATTTGACCAACCTGGGGGGAGATGCGACAAAAAGTTTTTACGAGCAGGAGATTACCTTTCAATATTCCGATGCGGTGGTACTCATCAGCCGGGCTGAACTGGGGCATTACACATCGTTTGGATATGATAAATACGATGCCGAACCAGTCGTTATTTATAACAGTTATACTCCCAAACTGGATGAGATTGATTGGCGGCCAAATTATGATTCAAATGATATTGGGTATATTGGTCGGCATGTGCCACGGAAACGTCCGGATTTACCCATTTTAGCGGTTGAGCGCTCAAATCGGAATGACGTTCGTGTTTTTAATATGGGTGTTGATTATCGCGGTGAAACAGGAAATCCGTTTTGGGAAGAGATGGGTCGCAAACATCCAAAACAACTGGTCATTATCCCTTTCAGTTCCAATAAGGAAACGGTTCACTTTTATTGGAATAGCGTTGGTGCCAATTGCATTACCGGGATCTATGAACCTTTCGGATATACCATGTGCGAAACCCTGGACCGGCGGGTTCCCGCTATTGTTCAGGATATCGACGGCCCAAAGGAAATCTGTGAATTAGTGATGGATTCAGTATTCGAATATCACGTGGATCAGGATTTTGATAAGGATATTGAAAATTTCAAGGAAGCGGTTGTGCGGTTTTGGGACACACATCCTGATGACCGTGCATCCATGGCAAACCACGCCCGCACGGCCCTGGACGGTTTCAGGCCCGAGGTCATCAAAGAAGAATGGAAAAAAGTATTCTTAAGTTCGGAAAATCGGGTTCGGGGTAAATTTTCCGCAGAAGAGTTGGAAAAAATGAACAAGCGCGAGAGAGGAGAACAGATTTACGGTTACAGTAAATCTTAATTCACCCTTTTTAAAATCAGTCCCGAAGTGGGTGGGATTGTAATCTCTCCTGAAACGGTCAGCATCCCATTCAAATTCACTTCTTCATTGTTAACGATTAATTGCCATTTTCCTTCAGGCAAGTCTGTTTCAACAGCATTAGAATTTTCACCATTTATATAAACCGCAATGCGGTCGCGGATCACATATCCCAAGGCGTGGTCTGCTAGTCCCTGGAATTTGAAATCTTTTTTAGTAGCGTGGCGGAATTCAGTATGTGTTCTCCGAAGATCAATTAATCCGCTATAATAGTCAGCCAATTCCTTATTTTGCTCTTTTTCCAGCCAGTTGACCCAGTTGGTCTCATTATCTTTATTATAAGGGTTTCGGTCCATTTTTCCCTCATTTGGATCATTCGCATCTGTTTCTGCGATGATTTGACTGTGGGCCCAATCCTGCCCCTGATGAATAATAGGGATTCCCTGGCTAGTAAGGAGAATAAAGGCCCCCAGTTTATTTTTTCTTAAAAGGTCGTCATCCAGTTCAATATGTCTCATGGGATCATCAATAATATCATCTTTTGAATTCCTGCTGCTGGACAGGCGCAGATAGTCGTTGAAACAATAATCATCATGGACTTCCAGAAAATTGACCGCATGAGCAGATGATTGATAAATATTTGGTGAGCCCAGGATTAAGGATTGAAGATTTCTCAACGATTCACTATCCCTGAAATTCCCAAATAGAAATCCTTTTTCATCATAATTATGAAGGTCGCCACGAAGTACGTCCCTGAACTTGGCGTTAAAGGATCCCCAGCCCATTTTTGAAAATTCGGTTTCTCTGTCGTTCCAAGCCTCGCCATAAATGATCACATTTGGATTGATCTTTTTTAATTCATCTATAATAAATGTTGCCGTTTCAGCTGAAAGGAGGTGAGCCTGATCAAATCGAAAACCATCAATATGGTAGTCCGTCATCCAGTATTTCAAGCTTTCAATGATATAGTCGCGGACAGGTTGATGATCAGATGCCAATAAATTCCCGCAACATTGGCTGAGAAAATTACCTTGTTCATCCAATTTGAAATAGACGGATTTATCGATGTATTTCAACGGGTGCCAATCATAATTGGAAATATGGTTCACCACTACATCCAAAATAACTGCCATTCCTTCTTTATGTAGGGATTTTACCATACTTTTCATCTCCGAAATAGCACGGCCGTCTTTTCCATTCCAGGCATTGGGTTCATCTGTACCATCAGTTGCATAATAACTTTCCGGCGCCATGAAAAATGTCGGCATATAACCCCAGTGATTTCTCTCATATGGATTCCAATCATTATACATGCCATCAGCGTCCTGTTTATATGGAATTTCAAAATTAGCAAAATCCCAAAGAGGCAGGAATTGAACTGCGTTTACACCCAAAGATTTTAAATGTTCGATACCACCATTTTGATCTTTTCCAATAAATCCGAGATAGGAACCTTTTGCGGTAGCATTGGATGACTTGTGAACAGTCATGTCTCGAACATGAGTTTCATATATTATGAGATCTCGAGGATGGATATTAGTCCATGTATCACCTTCCCAATCAAACGAGGCATCAATGACCAATGATTTTGCTACATGTCGCCAATTATTTTGTGTGACAGTTGCTTTAGAATATGGATCTGCCACAATTACATTTTCATCATTCCATGGTCCTGTGAGCCGGTAACCATACATAGTACCCAATGGTGCATTCTTTAAAAAGTATGTCCAATCCCCATTTTCTAATTTTTCCATTGCATATTCATAGCCAGATTCGTCATCTACTTTTTCAAAGATTACAAGTTTTAATTTATCAGAATTTGGTGCATAGATCTTGAATTCAATGCCTCCTGGTCTCAGGAATGCGCCATAGCTCAGGCCAAGTTTTGTTATAGGTTGCATACAGGAACTTATCATAATGATTAACGAAATGGTGTAAAAGATTTTTATGAAATTATTCATATTGTCGGGATGATTATTATTTATCAACTCTAAATAGAGTTACTAAATTACAACTAATGATTCGGGTTAAAAACATTCTCTCACTTTCTCTTTTAATATTTGTTTCATGTGAATTTCACACTTCAATAGATCCTCTTTATCCAATTCCGGTTTTAAAAGTGAAAATGGGAGAAGAAAAGGCATTTGATCTTTCTAATTATTTTAGGAATGAAAATGTCAGTCTCTTGTTCAATGAATCTTTACAACATATTTCATTGTTGGGTAACGAGTTAATAATAGATGCTACTTCAGTCAAATCCGGGTTCCAAAATATTTCCTTAATTGCAGATGGGCAACCTATTCATATTTTAATTGAATATGAGTATATGGCTCAACATACCTTTTCATTTGAATCTGAAATAGCAAACACGGTGGTGGTTATGGGCGGATTTAATGATTGGTCACGGTCTGCGCTGCCATTACAAAAACGTGGAAATCAATTTAGCCGGACGGTTTTTATGTCCCCCAAAAAGCATGAATATAAATTTGTGGTAGATGGTATTGACGAAATTGATCCGGAAAATCCTGTTTTTATTTCAAATAATATTGGTGGTTGGAACTCTATTTTAGATTTAAGAGATCAAAATATTGCAGAACCGGGTATGCTAGTAAAAAATAAACATAAAGGGAATTGGCTACACTTTGAATATTTACCATCGAATGATGTGGCATCACCCCAGGATTGGATTGTTTTGTTGGACAATAAAGAACTTCATGCTGATATTTTTGATCTATTATCTGATGGAGGGGTAAAGGTTAATATTTCTGGAGTTAAGGAAGGGCTTTTGAGAATATTTGGACGAGATTCTAAAGGACGTATGATTCCTGAAAATCAAACAATAATTCGAAATGGAGAGCCATTGTCATCTAATTCTGATGATTGGCATTTTGCCATTATTTATAACGTAATGGTGGATCGGTTTAGGGATGGAGATTCATTAAATAATAAACCAATCCATGATCCAAAACTTCATGAATTGGCCAATTTTATGGGTGGTGATTTTGCTGGGATTCAACAAAAACTGGATGAAGGATATTTTAAAGACTTGGGAGTGAATACATTATGGATATCTCCCATCCAAAAACAACCGGACAGCAGTTGGGTGGAATGGGTTCCACCAAATAGGACCTTTTCCGGTTATCACGGTTATTGGCCAATTGAACCACGGAAAATTGACCCAAGATTTGGAAAAAGTGAAGAATTTCACAGCATTGTAAAATCCGCTCATCAAACAGGGACGAAAGTTATTTTGGATTTTGTTTCAAACCACGTCCATCAAGATCATCCATATTTAAGAGATCATAAGAATTGGTTCGGGACTGTTAATCTTCCCGATGGGCGGCTGAATATTCGACAATGGGATGGAGCCACTCGTCTTACAACCTGGTTTGATGAATTTATTCCTTCATTTGATTTTCCATCTGCGCCTCTTGCAATAAATCAAGTGGTAGAAGATGCAATGTGGTGGATGGAAGAATATGATCTTGATGGATTTCGGCAGGATGCGGTGAAACATGTTCCCCATTCATTTTGGAAATCTCTTACAAGATCAGCAAAAATAAGATTTCCTGAAAAAAATATTTATCAAATTGGTGAAACTTTTGGATCGGACGAATTGATTGGTTCCTATGTTAATCCTGCAGAATTGGATGCTCAATTCAATTTCAGTATTTACTTTAATTCACGAGGAGTTTTTAGTTCTGATCAGCCAAATTTCTCTGATCTAGGGGATGTTATAGCAGAGAACAGAAAAACATTTGGTCCAATTCATTTGATGGGTAATATAACCAGTAGTCACGATCAGCTTAGATTTTCAGGCTATGCAGATGGCCAAATTGAATTCAGTGATAATGGAACCGCAAGATCATTTGATGATCCGGTTGAGAAAATACGTCATATATCCACCTACTCTAAAATGGCAAACTTTCATGCTTTTAATATATCGCAACCGGGTATTCCTATTATTTATTATGGAGAAGAAATTGCATTGATGGGAGAAGGAGACCCTGGAAATCGACGAATGATGAGATTCAATATTTCAGATAAGGAAATGGAATTGAAAAAAACATTTTCTTTATTAAATGGTTTAAGGACTGAATATTCCAGCCTGGCTTTAGGAGACCAAATGATTCTGTATAATGAAGGTCCTGTTTTAATCCTGCTGAAAAAATATTTTGATGAAATGATTCTTGTAGCTTTTAACAATAGTAAAGATTCTAAAACTATCGAAATTGAATTCCCTTTTGAGAATATTCTTTTAACTAAATTAATTGGTCCAGGACAATATGAGATGAATGATAAACTGATAGAATTAACAATAAATCCACTAAGTCATGATTTCTATTTTTCAAAAAAATAAATTTATTTTTTCACTTATTTTATTAGGTTTTCTTTTCGGTGATGAATCGTGGAAAGTTTATGATGATTCAGAAATGGCCATTATAGAAATCACGGTGGATCCTGAAGATTTGATCTGGATTTATGAAAATGTTGAGAGTGATTCTTTCCATCTGGCAACAATCCATTTTCAAAATGCCTTTATTGATGATGTTATTGATTCAGTTGGTTTTAGGCTACGTGGGAATACATCAAGAAATGCGCAAAAAAAATCCTTTAAATTGGATTTTAATCATTTTATTTCCGGAAGAGACTTTTATGATATTGAAAAAATAAATCTCAATGGTGAGCATAATGATCCTTCGATTGTCCGCTCAAAACTCTGTTGGGATTTTTATCAGGAAATTGGTGTCCCGTCAACAAGAGCATCCCACACAAAGGTATTCATCAATGGTGAATATTATGGATTATATATTTCGGTTGAACATATTGATGATACTTTTTTAAACCGAAATTATGAGGATGATTCAGGAAATCTTTGGAAATGTATTTGGCCGGCAGATTTGACTTATCGTGGGGATAACCCAGAAGATTATTATCCATATTATGATGATACACGACCCTATGAATTAAAAACGAATAAAGAAGAATATGATTATTCTAAATTAGCTCGTTTAATCAGGATCATAGACCAAGCACCAGATTCCTTAGAAATGGTTTTGAGTATTAAAGAAACACTCCAATACTTTGCAGTTAATATTTTAACAGGAAGTTGGGATGACTATAGGTTTCTTCGAAATAACTTTTATTTATATCACAATCCTAGTGATGATCTCATTCATTGGATTCCTTATGATTATGATAATTCATTCAGCGTCGATTGGTTTGATATTGATTGGTCATCCATTAATCCATACGATTATGCTGTGATAGATGGAGATGGTCGCCCACTTACTGATTATCTCTTCAGTCATGTTCGTTACAAAAATTTATTTACTCATTTTTTAGAATTTTATATAAATACAAGTTTTAACAATTCGGAATGGGACAATCAATTGGATTCTTGGCACAATGCTTCCATGGCAGCAGCACAGGCCGATGAATGGCGAACGCTGGATTATGGGTTTAATATGTCGGACTTTAATTCAAGTTATGGATATAACTACCAAAATCAACATATTAAACAAGGCATAAAAAGATTTATTTCTGATCGTGTTTCATCATTAAATGATCAATTGTATTACTCTGGCGAAGATCCATTTATTTATGAAGTTATTCCATCTCATCAATCTATGTTATTGAATGATACTTTTTCAATAAGTGTATCTGCTTTTGGTCCTGTTGGAATAGATAATATCATTTTCCATTATCGTATAAATTCAAATGATTGGGAAACATTTCAATTAAGTTATAGTCCTATTGAGAATTCAAAAAAGGTAGAAGAGCAAGATCGCTGGTTTGGTACAGTTGTTATGGAGACAGAAGGTGAGATTGATTGGTATTTAACGGCAATTAAAAATGATGAAGTTGAACGATATCCAATTGAAGGATATAAATCTCTGACCATTGTAAATCCTAATGATATAAATGATATTCAAATAAATGAACTACTTGCGATTAATGATCTAACACTTGGTGATGATTATGGCGAATTTGACGATTGGATTGAACTTATTAACCATGGGGAAACACCAGTTGAATTAGATGGCTATTATTTAACTGATAATCAAAATCAATTAACCAAGTGGCCTTTCCCATTTACAAATATTACAATTGAACCAGATAGTTTTCTCATCATTTGGTGTGATAATGATGATGAACAGGGCGATTTACATACCAATTTTAAACTTTCTTCAGGAGGTGAATTTTTGGCAATAGTGTCACCCGATGGTAGTACAATTCTTGATTCTCTAACATTCCCTGAACAAGATGCAGATATTTCTTATGGTAGAGTTGCGGAAGAATTATTACTTTGGGATTATATGACGCCAACGCCAGGGTCTGAAAATGGTATTTTATCTTTAGTTAGTGATATAACCCCAACGGAGATTTCTATTCATAGCGTTTATCCAAATCCATTCAATTCATCCATTACTATTGAGATGAGTGTAGGTAAACCGAATCAATCTGTTGAAATCGCTTTTATTTCTCTTTTGGGGCAAACGATTTCAACTTCAATTCATGAATTTTCCACAATTGGCTCTCATCAAATCAATTTTGATTTAACACCCTTTAACATGAGCTCAGGAGTTTATTTCATTAAAATAAATCAAAATGGTTTTATTGATTCTAGAAAAATTCTTTATTTAAAATAAGAGACTATAGATTAAGAAAATGCAGGCACTTTACTTTTGGGGATTATACTAATTCTGTACCCAGAATACATGATCCATTCGAACCTCGTCCAATAGATCATCATAACCAATGCAACGACCTTTAACTGTAATTGAATCTCCTATAACCGTTTTTATTTCAGTATTCGATTCTGGTGCACAAATCAACTTATGGTTCAGGATCAACAAAAGGGAATCCATCCCTGTAACTTCACCTTCAACCTGAACAATTTTAAATAGTATATCTTTTGAAGCATCAACCTGGAACCGCCAAATTAAATCTTTTGCAGTGGTCACTAAAACAGGTTTCTCCGTTTCATAATCAATTTTCATTGATTGGGTGTAGTAATATAATGCACCCAGGGCGATGATTGGGATAATGGAGCGAATAATTTTCCAATTCATTTCTCTACGTGTTATCATGTCATATTAAATTTTGGCGAAGATTCATTAGAAATCCCGTTATTATAAAGAGAGAATTTAAATTGAAGAATACTATCACCATAACATTGTTACTGTGTATCTGTTTTTCCGGATGTGAAAAAAATGTAGAAGAAGACCACGAAATCAAAACTGTGGATTGTGAGACTTATTATAATGGAAATGTTGCTCCTATTTTATCATCGAATTGTAGTGGATGTCATTCAGGGATCACGCCAGCGGCCGGATTATCCTTAGACTCGTATACGAGTGTTTACTCTGCTATCAAATCAGGAAATGTTTTGGATCGTGTAAATCGCAATAGCGGTGACAATGGATTTATGCCGCAAGGCGGACAAAAATTATTGCAACCCAATTTGGATATTCTGCAAACATTTTTCGATATGGAATGCAGCGAATGAAAAATATAAAATTCCAATTTTTAATCATTTTTCTGATTTGTCCTCTATTTGCCAAGGATATTTATTTCACTCGATCAGGAACAATCTCATTTTATTCATCTGCGCTCATAGAAGATATTGAAGCGGTTAATAAACAAGTTACCTGTGTCCTGGACATGGGCACAGGCGAAGTGGCATTTCGAGTTCCAATCCCCGGGTTCACTTTTAAAAATGGGTTGATGCAGGAACATTTCAATGAAAATTATATGGAATCAGAAAAATATCCCCATGCATCTTTTAAAGGAAATATAGATGCCTGGGATTCAATCAACTTATCCAATGAACCGCAGCAGGTAACATTGACGGGAATGATGAATATTCATGGAGTGAGTCACGAGATTAAAGACACGGGAAAGATTTCAAAGATAGATGGACAGGTTCGGGGGAGTGCAAAATTCAATATAATTGTTGCAGATTATGAAATTGAGATTCCCAAAATTTTAAGGGATAATATTGCCAAGATTGTAGATGTAACTGTTAACCTTAATTTGAAGAAAAAATGAACAAATATTTTATTTTCTATTTTGGAGTGTTTTTTTCATTAATGGCCCAGGATGATCTGTTGGACCTTATAAATGAAGAATCTGCCGCAGTTGTTCCGGTTACAGCCACGTTTAAAGCAACTCGTATTGTTAATTCACAATCTATAGAATTGGCTCGACCAAAAACACTTGAATTCATGATTCTGCACCGGTTTGGATCAATGAAAAATGGAGTATATGACCTGTTTGGAATGGATGAGGCTGCCATTCGCTTTGATTTAAAATATGGCATCAATGATCGCATTTCCACTGGTGCGGGACGGAGCAGCTTAAAAAAGACTTATGACATTTTTTCTAAAATCAAATTAATGAATCAGAGTAATATTTTCCCGTTTTCCATTGCACTCTTTGCGGACATAGAAATCGAAACTTTAAAACGAGAAAATGAATTTTCGGATAAATTAGTAAATCGACTCACCTATAATACCCAATTTTTAATGGCTAGAAAATTCAATCAAAATTTATCTTTTCAAATAATGCCTACCTGGGTCCACCATAATCTGGTAAAAAAGCATGAGGATGAGCATGATCTCTATTCCATGGGAGTAGGAGGAAGAATGAAAATCACAAAACGTGTTTCTTTGAATGCAGATACATTTTTCCCATTTGGGGAACGAGACTCCACTTTTGTTCAATCATGGGGTATAGGATGTGATATTGAGACTGGCGGACACGTTTTCCAAATCATGGCGACCAATGTTCAGGGGTCATATGAAAGTGCTTATATTGAAAATGCATCCGGGGCAATAGCAGATAAGAATCTTTATTTAGGGTTTAATATAACGCGGGTATTTGCCATTTAACGATATACTTTCCCAATGAAGTGAGATTGTGAGAGATCCATGGTATTTTTCTCAAGCAGTTTTTTGTTTGTTGGATGATGGGTAGATTTGGGCAATTATTTCATAAAATATTTTAATCATTAACATCTACTGAAATTCTTAAGAATAATACCACTCCTGTCCATTCTACTTGCGAGCCAATTCCAAAATGACCAAGTCGTTTTAGGGTCAGACCAAATATTACAGGTTTTGAGCGAATGTCCACCCATGAAGCCAAATGCTAATTCTAATATCATAATCTCGCTGCCATCATTGAATGGTTCCTTAAAAAAATTCCGGATGTTTTATTCGCCGGTGATGCCCCTTTCATTAATTAAAAAATACCCTGAGATAAAAACATACACTGGCATCGGTTTGGAAAATCCTAGCGAGCGGGTGAGTGTGACCGTTAGCAAGGATAAAATCAAGGGAATGATTTTAGGAAGCGATGGCAAAATTTTTATTGATCTTATAGAAGAAGATATAGATTTATATCGTATCTCCAAAACAGAAATGGGAACACCTGTTTCTCGCAACTGTACACAATGCGAAAATGATGACGCAATAGAAAGAAAAGGAGGAACAAGCAGTAGAGACACAAGAAACTTCCCATCCTGCGTGGGTGAGGCCGAACCGTGCTATTCAATCGGGGATACATTGGTTACATTTCGATTTGCCGGTATCTTAACGGCTGAAGCTAATAATGAAGTGGGAGGCGGCAATGTTTTTGGGGGTCTTACCTGGATGAATGCCATGGTGAATCAAATAAATCTCCTTTGGGTTAGAGAATTGAGTTTTCGCCTGGAGTTGATTGAAGAAAGTGATGTATTGATTTACACCGATGACAATCCCACGCCGGCAGATTTTACCCAGTATAATATGTATGACGAGTTACCCCTCGTATTAAATCATCTCAATGAAACTGTTGGCACTGGCGGATATAACGCACCTGTTGGATTACTGAACTGGGAATACGGAGCTGTATTTAATGTAGGGTATGGCGGTGGGTTGGCCTATGTACCCGGCTCTACTTCTGCGAATCTGCCATATTACGAAATTTTTAATCATGAAATAGGCCACAATTTAGGTTCATCCCATAATTGTACTTCGGAAGGTGGCTGGAGATGTACATTTGGCGGTACAATTATGTGTTCCCGGAGTAATACACTCCCAGGTAGTGGTGGTGATCAATATTCATCACATACCATCGATATTGCCATCAAATATCAGCAGGAAATGTTTGGCGGCAATTCATATCTATACCAACGGGGTTTTACGAGAATCCCGACTGATAATTTGCCACCGGAAGTAAACCTGCCTCTTGATATAATCACTATTCCGATGGAAACGCCGTTCGTACTGGAAGGAAGTGCCGAAGATGAAAATGACGAAAACTTAACCTATTCCTGGGAGCAGAATGATGTTTCTGATGTTGCCTTCAGTCCACCGGACTTTCCGGAAGATACCGGTCCACTATTTTGCAGCGTGGGTGCAAAAGTGGATGGAAATGTTAGATATTTTCCACAAATGGCAAGCCTGTTAGACAACAATTATTCGACAGGAAATATTGAAAAATTGCCCTTTGCTGCCAGGGAAATAAATATGCGTCTGCTGGTACGGGATAATGATCCGGTTTCCGGTGGTTTCAGTTATGATAATGTAATTTTGAATGTGGTGGATGATGCAGGGCCGTTTCGGGTTACATCGCAGGCTGATGCGGTTACATGGGAGACAGGTACTACCGAAACTATCACATGGGCTGTAGCCAATACAAACAATGCTAGCGGAGTCAATAGTCCCATCGTTGGAATTTATCTCTCTATTGATGGTGGCGAAAATTTTGATATCGTCTTGGATGCAGCAACTACCAATGACGGGAATGAGGACATAACTGTACCCGTTGTTCCTACGAGTGATGGTTGTAGAATCATGGTGAAAAGTTTGAATAATATTTTTTTCGATATAAATAATTCATTTTTTATTATCAATAATTCAGCTATCCCACAATTAGTCGTTGATACGTCAGTCATTGAACTGACCCTTCCTTTGGATACTGTCATGGTTGTTGAGCGAGAAATTTCAAATTCCGGGGATGAAGGGTCTGTCTTGAGTTATAATATAGATGTAGACTATGAATTGAACGGTGAAGGTTATTTATCCTTTGATGGTGAAGATGATTTTGTTGATCTTGGCGCAAATCTGTTAAGCGGTGCAGGAGATTTTTCCATCACATTGTGGATAAAAACAACAGAAACAAATGAAGTGATAATCCAACAGCGCAATGGCGGGTTTAACGGTGAATACCAATTAAATGTCAATGGAAATGGACAATTAAGTTTTTGGACATATTCGGATGGATACCGTTGGTCTGTTTCATCGCCGGGATCGTTTAATGATGGGAATTGGCATCATGTTGTTTTGGTCCAGGATGAAACCATTAGCGGCGGAAGGATGTACGTGGATGGTTCCGAAATTTCCAGCAGTTCCGGTGGACTGGTGAATCTGGATGGTAACATCCATTCATATCTCGGTGCCGATATGCGGGATCATGTTAATTATTTTTCCGGATCCATTGATGCAGTGGGAATTTTATCTATTGCTTTATCGAACACTGATGTAGAAAGCCTATATTCCGGTGGCCAGAGTTTCAATTTGAATTACAATCATGACGGTTATTCAGGAGCGAATGATTTAGAAGCATTTTATCCAGTCAAGCTCATGAGTGGGACAACACTATCTGACGCCAGCGAAAATGGACATGATGGAAACATTTCCGGTGCAGATTGGGATGGAGATTTGATTCCGGTTCCGGATTGGTTAGCAATTTCCGGTTCTTATAACTGGCTGGAAGCAGGGGAAAGTGATCAAATCAGCATTACCATCGTTACGGATGATTTGGAAAATGATACAGCGTATGTTGGTCATGTTTTAGTCTTAACCAATGGCGATGCCACTTCCATTCCTGTACATTTGAATATCGGTGATAATTTGAGCGCTGGTGTTTCACAGATACCGAAAACATTCAAGCTTTACCCGGCCTATCCAAATCCATTCAACCCAAAGACAATACTAAGCTATGATTTACCTGAAGACACACGAGTAAGAATCACGATTTATAATATCATGGGCCGTGAAGTCAGGACTTTGGTTAACAGCAAACAAAATGCTGGCTATAAATCAGTTATTTGGAATGCTACCAATAACCAAGGTCAGCCAGTTTCAGCAGGAGTATATCTATACAATATTCAGGCAGGTAAGTTCAGGCAGACCAAGAAGATGGTACTGCTGAAATAGACATACCCTTTCTACAACATTAAGCCCCGGTCGCCCGGGGTTTATTGTTTGAAGGATGATGTGTAGATTTGGGAATGGAAATAACCTATAAATAATAGCAAGTTATTAATGTAACTAAAAAATATACATTTCAAAGAAAAGAGTGAAATCGATGGTCAATATAAATCAAAATTTTCCTGGAAAATTATTTTGTGATTCTATGGAGAAAGAGGTATTGAAATTTGAACAAGAAATCCTAAGGAATCCAAAAGATGCGAGTGCTTATGCTGGTTTGGCCGTTTCCTATATTTTTCTCTGGTGCTATGGTTTTTTATCGCGAGAAGATTCAATACCCAAAGCCAAAAGGGCTGCAATGCAGGCTGTTGAAATAAATAATAAACAAGGTAAAGCACACACTGCTCTAGGAATTATGAAACTTAGTGAGTGGGATTGGAAGGGTGCTGAAAAGGAATTTAAAATTTCTATTAAGTTGAGTCCAGAAAATCCAGATGCTCATCATTGGTATGCTTTGTATTTATCAGCTATAGGTAAGCATGAGCAGGCTTTGAAATCATCACGACATTCACTATCTCTTTCAATGGATCCCTATTCAGATATCGGCTACGGATCGATCCTTTATTTTGCTCATCAATTTAATGAAATGGTTGAATTGCTGGAGGAAACTGTAAAAAAGACACCGAATTATGCTCCCAGTTTTGACTGGCTTGGAATGGCTTACCTGCAGTTGAAACAATTTGATAAATCAATCGAAGTCTATCGAAAAGCAGTTGAACTCTCAGATGGTCTTGCGGAAATTAAAGCAGGGCTAGGTCATGCTTACGGCATGGCGGGTAGAAAAGATGAAGCAAGAAAGGTGCTTAACGAATTAAATTCACTTGCAGAAAAATACTACATACCACCTGTCCAGATTGCCTATGTTGCTGCAAGCTTGGATGAGATTGATGAAACATTCGAACTGTTGGAAAAAGCTTACATAGAGCGTACATGGGATTTGGTTTTTATCAGAGAAGAACCCTGGTTCGATGATTTTCATTCGCTTCCGCGTTTTGTGGATTTGCTAAAACGTATACAGTTTCCCAGAAAGGAGTGATTAATAATGGTCATTTTACAGTTGTCTAAAGAAATCTTATGGAAGAAATTCTGAGTGAAAAGGCATTTCAACAAATTGGTTTAACCATTAATGATTGTATGCTCCCACAGCATCACCTAATTAATTAAAGGTTGTTTAAAATTATCTGCTCAGATATCAAGAAAGAATATGATGCCAATGGTTTTGTGATCATTCGGAATGCTATTGATCTCGAACTTGCAAATGAATTAAAAAACCATGTTCATTGGCTGGGTAAAAAATATCCCGATATTCATCCGGAATCACTCCACCATAATTTACTGGTCCACGATCCTTTTATTCATCATGTACTAAACTGTGATAAACTGTTAAACATTATTGAACATATTATCGGACCCGATATTGCACTTTTTGGAGCACATTATATTGCAAAGAAACCATTTAAGGGGAAGCCCGTTGGGTGGCACCAGGATGGCTCTTATTGGCCGCTGGAGCCTATGGATGTCGTCTCTCTTTGGGTAGCCGGAACACCATCAACGGTAAAAAATGCCTGCATGCGTGTCATTCCCGGAACTCAAAATAAAATGTTATTGAAACCATCAGAAATGATGAAGGTAGATACAGAAGAATATGTGCTGGACCTGGCTATCCAACCTGATGAAATTGATGAATATGAAGCAGTAGATATAGAATTGAACTTAGGCGACGTGTCAATCCATAACCCATTTATCATACATGGTTCCAATGCCAATGTGTCTGACCAATGGCGAATCGGATTAACGCTTCGGTATATTCCTACTTCGGCCTATGTAACTAGAGAAGATTGGGAATGTGTTTTATTACGTGGAAGTGCTGTAGAAGGGATTAAAAATAATTATGCACAAAAACCCGTTTTTAAAAATGAAGAACATATGCCGTTTAATGGGTTTGAACTGTATAAATAAAATGGATGGCAA
>CAZYLQ010000032.1:0-15165 GCA_964648395.1 uncultured bacterium
AGTTCTCGTTGTTCTTTTTCAATGGATGTGGATTGAAAAATCTGACCAAAAAATGGAATCCCACTAATAATGGGAACGAATTTTTTATTTTCAAGCACATTTTCAGCAATCAATCCACCGATGATTGCTGTATCGCCATCTTGCACAGTCACTTGGGTCTTTACCGTTCGTTTTGTAGAACGTGGCTTATCTGTATTGATCTCTGCAGCAGAAAGGAGTGCTTCAACCGTGGCATCCACCAATAAGGTGATTTTGGTACCTTCATTGATTCGGGGTGTCACCTTCAGCTTAATCCCGATATCTTTTTCTGAAATCTGGTTTGTTGCAAAATTTCCATAGGGGTTCAATGATTGAGATGGTTGATTTCCTTGGTTGTATTGATTTTGAGAGCTATTCATATTTCCTTCAATATAAACCGTTGTGACTGTTTCGGTTTCAGCTTCATGGTTATCCAGGGTCGTCACTTGGGGACTAGAAAGAAGTTTGGATTGCCCTCGGGCTTGCATGACCCTTAATGCTTTTGTCAATTGTAAAGGATTTAATGTTGCAATTGTGATATTATTAAAATCAAGCATAGCCAAGGATGTATCCGTTGAGCCTCCCAGTTGAACAGCAGCCTTAGACCAATCAATACCATGTCCTCGTGTTGTATCCAAATTTGTTTCAATAAAGCGTACTGCAATATTGATATTGGGTATCGCCACATCCAACTGGTCTATCATATTAAGGATGTGGGCGATATTCTCCTGAACATCTGATATGACAATAATATTTGATGCACCTTTAGTACTCTGGGACGTGACAAGGGGTGTAAAGGATTGCAGCTTCCCCCTTGATGACATGACAGCATCAAGAGCACCCGAAAGGTCTTCGGAATTGATGTATTTTAATTTAACAACCACCGTCTCCAATTCACCCACCATCTCTGTATCAATCCCTTTTACAATAATGATATTTTCCTGGACAAAATAATTATATCCATTCGGTTTCAGGATAGCATCCAATGCAGCTTTTACAGATACATTTTCCAAGGTAGCCGTGATGGTATCTTTAACGGCAGGACTAATCACAATATTGAGTCCTGTAAGTTCGCCGATCAACATAAGAATATTCTTAATATCTGAGTCCTTCATGTTGATGGACATTTTTTCATTCAAATTATACTCTTCGTCATTCTTATTTAACGGGATATAGTTTGAATTATTCTGCCCAAACAGTGATGATGTTGCCAGAAATGACAATAATATTATGATGTTAATTTTACGTTCCAACGACTTTAATTATCCTTGTTTTTCCCATGAGGAAGGTGATTTTCTGACTTTCAATTGATTCAATCCTTAAATTATTTATTACATCTCCTTCTTTAAATCTTTGCCCGTTAATGATCACAAAAACTTTTTCACCCAGTTTTGCAACAGATTCAATTCTTAAATCATCCAAGTCCGAAATTGCTTGGTCCTGGACAAATTCCTTTTGGGTTTCCTGCGGGAGAGCCATTGGTTTTTCTTTTACTGCGACAAATGGATTTCTCCCCCAACCTTCTAAAGCTAAAACCTCATCAGAGAGCGGAGCAAAATCAGCCTGGAAAATAATCTGATTTTTCCGTCCTTTTGATGCCTCAAGTTTTGCGCTTTTTTCTTTGATCCGCTTGATTCTTTCTCGACTGACACGCGCAGTTTTGGGGCGTGCCTTGACTTCCCGTTTTACCTCTACTACAGGCTTATCACTATTACGAGTTATATAATCGCTGATTGCATATATCAGGGATAATACAAGTCCTGTAGTTAAAATCTTTAGTCTTGGGGTCATAAAGGATTACACCTTAAACTAACTCAAAAATGTGTGTATCTAAAATCTTTTTATCATTAAACGTAATCTTAACTTTCCAAGTTAATTTATTGGTTGTTTCCAATTCCCGGTGAGATATAGCATGAATATCGTTCCCATTTCCCACGCAGGTACGAACTTTTGCATTCGTCTCTCCATTCAAGTAACAATAGTGATATATTATAGCGGATTTATCACTGTTGTTTTCCAGAAGGGAATGATAGTAAATCTTTCCAATGGCAGTAGAGAATTTTGATCTGAGATCGATGGGAATATTGTTGTTTATGTTCATTCTATATTTACTATATAAAGCTCTTTTTTGTCGTTGTAAGCGATGGTATTATTCTCCAGGAGAAGTTGAATCACATCAGTATAATTAGAATTATAATCGTCAATCATAAACTTTAAATCATCTATAATATATGCGTTGTCATTTAATTGTATAAGAATTGTTTCGGTTATCTTACCTACACGTTCTGGAGATAGCTTTTTGATATCTACTTCAATAATATCGTATGGATTTTTGCCAATTCCCGTCCATACTCTTTTTTTGGTAGTTTTTGGATCATTAGCTATTGTATTCAGCTTTTGGACTAAATCCTTTTTTTTGCCATTTTTTTGAATTTGGGTATCAGTTTTTTGTGTTGTTTCAGATTCTACAATAGGTTCTGTCGCAGGTTCAAACATCCAGTCAGGAATATTTTCAGGAGCGTCTTTAGGCCTATCCTTTATTTTGGTTGATGTCAGTTCCGCTTCTTTAGGCTTAGGGTTTTTTATCTTCGATTTCGGTTTAATCTTCTCGGCGATGTATTTCTTTTTTATAGCTGTCTGGAAATAGGCATAAGAAATGAATTTTATAACCTGTTTCGTTGAATTTCCCTTTTGGGCAATATCTATATTGGATGCTGTGAGTCGATATTGGCTTTCTGTCATATTTTCTAAAAATTTTCCAAAATTGACAAAATTCCCATTGATCTCAATATCAATGGGAATTTTTTCTATGATGATCTCATCTTCACTATCAGGCAAGATGATTGTTTTTTTATCAATGGCTATATTAGATGGCGAATAACTAATTACAGATAATCCATTATTTTTTATCATATTATAAAGTGCATTGGATACATTATCAAAAGATGATTTATCCGGGATTCGGTCGATGACTATCTCAAATTCCTCATTCAGGTTATACCATTCGTCTTGGATATTGATAATCTCCGACTCCATGCGCCTATATTTAGTCCGTTTGGATGTGAGGCTTTTTTGTGATTGTTTAATATTGGAATATGCTGCAGCAAGGCTTTGATGAAACACAAAATACCAGATTATGACGAAAAAGAATATCCCTGATAAAATAGCCACGAAAATATTCCGTTGGTTTTTTAATAATTCATTCATCAAATGATACACTTAATTTCAAATTGTAAGCGGTCAGAACCCATATTGGCTTGCGAATTTTGAAAGATAACTTTCACGGATTGAAATAATCCAGAATTTTCAAGAGTTGAAATAAAGTTATTGAAATATCGATCCTTTAAGGCTGCGTTTGCTTTTACATCGCCCACCATCCGGAGGGTTCGTTTATCTTCATCTTCCATTTCTACCAGTTGGACAAGGTCTCTTCCCATTTTTTTAAATTTCTTTACTTCCCATCCCTGTTGGTAGCTCACATTATTCATAGTGATTTCCTTAGGCGTATTATAACTCAGGAATCGTGTTATGGCAAGAATGTGCTGAAAATATTCCGTATCATAACTCAAAAGTTCCAGTTGCTCTTGCACATTCTTTTTGTTTTTTGTAAGCAGAGTATGTTCTTCCTGCACATAAGACAGATCACTTGTTTCTTCCTTGAGCGGTTGTATCCCAGAATTAATGGTATTGAAATCAGCTTTTGTTGTAGCTGTGATTCCAATAAGAATAACTAATAAAGCGGCAGCAACCGGAATAATTATCCTGTTTGCCCACCGAAAAATTTCATTTACTTTTAGGGTTGCGGGCATCACATTCACGGTGCCGGAAAGTGTAAGCCCAGAGCCAATGGCTGCAGTAAGGATGGTGGGGTGGAATGGGATATTATTTCTTTCATCTTCACTAGGGGAAAATGCAAGATTTCGAATGGGATTCAAGAAATGTGTATTGAGTCCCAAAATTCCTCCGATGAACTTATCCAGATGAAGAATATCACCGGCGGAACCACTCAACAGGACCTCCGTATCGTTGGATAGGGCAAAGCTTTTACGTATGCTATTGATCGTGCGGTCAATTTCTTGACGCCACCCATCAAAAACCGGACGGAAGATATCATCATATTTCCCTGTATCTACTTTTTCCCCTATGGCACGAATGAATGATTCCGGTACTTGAAATTCATCCCGTTTATCCCAGTTTTCGGTAGAATGTCCCTGGTCTCTCAATGCGTCCGTCAGACTTTGGACTCCAATATGAAGCTGTGTTAAAACTTGGATCTTTCCACGAACACATCCAAGAATGAGACTGGTATTTTCGCCAATATGAAGAACTAGAGTCGATTTTTGATGGTGCTCGGGATAATTCCAGATAAAAGCATTAAAAACAGATTGTGCCGTAGGATGCCACCATCGAATCTCCCAGTCCAGTTCGTTTAATAAAGCACTTGTTTCCGAGAGAGTCTTATTATCACCAATGCCCACATTCACATAATTTTCACTTCCTGGTGCGTGGCCAATAATTGCATCTTCAGCAGGGAAGGGGAGTCCTTTCTTGATGCCCCACTCAATAATCTGTTTTTTATCTTTTTTATTTTCTTTTGGAATTTCAACCAATTTTAGCAACATCCTGTCATTATTTATATTGAGAGAAATTGTATTTTTATCCCGCAATGATTTTGTTGCAGATTTATAAATTTCCATGCGGTCTGACAAACGATCTTCTAAATTTTTCAAAGAATTTTCACAAGAGATTGAAAACTCGGACGGATTTTTGGATGGGTCAAGGTTCCGCGCCTTTGAAGCAGTTAAATCATAGGATAAAAGGGTTTTGATGCCTTTTACTTCTTCCAAAAGAACCGATGATATTCGACCGCTGTCAACACTAACGCCCAATGTTGCATTGTCTAATGGAATTTTTTTCCCAGGGATATATGTTGGATATTTCCCGGGGATTGGCAAAACATCATCTGAAGGCTCATTCGAGAGTTCTGATGTAAATTCTTCAGCAGGTGCTTGATCGGTGATTTCCTCATCTGGTTTTGATTCTTCGATTGTGGCGGTAATAGATTCCGGGGCATCTTTTGGATCTTCTTTTTCAATTATTATTTCGTCTGGAGGTTCACCTCCGCCAATCCAATCATCATCTTCCTCTTGCAGTTCTGGAGACCCGGGTGGTGTCTCCTTTTCCGGGCTGTCTTTTCGAAGGACATCCAATAGCTTATTAACGGCAATCTCATTATAATTCTTTTTCTTTTGCTGAAGTAATCCACCGGTATTTACCTTGCCTGAAATGACCCGTTGCACCATTTCTTCGCTGATTTCATTTTTATTCTCGCTCATCATGGTGAGCAGAAGTTGGTGACATAATTGAGTCACCTTGCGTGGATAACCTTGGGTGTTTTTATAAATTTTTAGAATGGCTTTTTCGGTAAACCAACTGCCGGATTTGCCTCCGGAGACTTCGATCCGATGATCGATCATGCCCCTCATATCTTCCAATGCAATGGGGCCAATCTCAAAATCGAAAGATATACGATCTTCAAAATTTGGATATTTATGGATCATGACTCCCATTTCAGGCTGACCGAATATGATCAATTGCAGCAATTTAAAATCATCCGTTTCAAAATTCAATAAAGTCCGAAAAACATCTAACATTTCGCCAGGGAGATTTTGGCCTTCATCAATGATCAAAACCAGAATTTTACCTTGTTCAACACCAATTTTTAAGAGATAATTCTCAATGATATTCCTGCATTCCTGTACCGATTCTCCCGTGTTATTTACACCAAATAAATCAATTATATATTTCAGGAGAATCAGTTCAGATTCGAACTTCGGATCCAGAATCAGGTAAAAATCAAAATCGTCTGGTTCCGCTTTAAAATTCTGGATTAGTTTTCTGCTGATGGTGGTTTTTCCCACACCAATCCCACCACGGATCACAGATAATCCACGACGCATCCTGATAGCCAGCTCCAACCCTTCTAAGCATTGTCGATGCTGGACAGCAGGAAAAAACAGATCAACATTGGGTGATGTTGAAAATGGGTCTGTTTTTAATCCGATTGAATCAAATAGATTCAATGAAAATTCCCCGATTTAGCTCGTTACGAAAATGAAATGTAAGTGTAAACCATAAAGATTGATGCCGCAATAAGCCCTATGCCAATGGGGATCCTGTTTTTAAGGAAAAATGCATCCGTCATATATAGTTTATTTGCGTGTCTCTCTGCCTGCAGGATTGTATTGGGTGATACAAGAAGTAGTATTCCAAAAATACCCGATAGGGCAGCTGTGACTAAAAATATAGTTTTATTTAACGGTTCACCAGCATATGTGTATCCAAGAAAAGCGGATACGCCTAGTAGTCCTATGCCAATGGGGATCCTGTTTTTAAGGAATACAGCATCTGTCATAAACAAGCGGTTGGCTTGCCGTTCGGCTTTTAAGATTGCTTCCGGTACAAAGATCAATAATGCACCAAAAACGGCAGAAATTATCCCTATTATCAGAATAATTATCATGGGATTTACCATATTTGAACCTCTGATTTCATTTCGATGAAAATTGGTTTATTCAAAAACCCGTGAAAAAGGGCGCATCTCACCCATTCCTCGATCGAGGAATTTAAGTATAAAATAGAGAGAAAGATAACTCTCTTGCCGTCTGAAAATTAATATTCTAAATAGGAGCCGGGAACAACGATCGGATCTAGTCCAATATTGAGCCCTAAAAATGTAGGAATATTTCCTCTCGTAATGGATGCATCATTACCTTGAAAATCTACGGAAGAGTTTGAAATAACTGACCCGGTAATGTCGCTGTCTCCTACCAATGAGAAAGAAGAACTATAGTTTAAAATGGCTCCATACATTGTGCTCCCGTCCAGCTCAAGACTATTACCCTTGGATATGATTAATCCATACACAGTAGAATTGTTATAATCGGCAACTCCTTTTGAATAGATGACCACTGCTGCTCCCAGCCCGGTTCCAATCTGGGAATTTGAAATTGTAATATTTCCATTGCAAATCAGGAAAATATTTCCATTGATCGTTGTGTTTGAACTAATGTTCAAGTTGCCATTTACGACAATATAACCGGGTCCGTTCACGGTTGAGCCCGATAGGGTCAGATTATTATTCGCCAACAGTTGACTGTTGGCATAACTGTTTAAATTAATAGTTGTATTAGTAAAGGCTGTGCTACCCATTTTTGAAAGTGTAGGCCCATTGGTCCAGGATGCTCCATTTTTGATGGAGCCATCATTGTTGGATTGGGTCTGGGTGTCATTCGCTGAGCTACCAGTATTTTCCTGGAAATTATAGTACGCAGTTAATCCAGGCTCATCCCCAGCAAGAACTGTATCTTTTTTTACTGCGATCTGGCTTGCAGTGCGTTCCACGTTCCAGAGTCGAACTTCATCAATAGTCCCTCCAAAGTATCTGGCTGATGAGTAATCACCTGTATGAAACTTCGTATCCGCGTTGCGTGCTATACCAATCCCTCCAGGATGATTCCACAATTTGGAACCCTGCCCAGAGCCGAATTGTGTACCGTCTAGGTAGCCCTTGAATGCATTATTGGTCACAGAATTTCCTCCATTCAAAGTAAGAGCCACATGGTGCCAGGTATTGCTCTGGATGCTGCTTGTTGATAACCAGGTTCCTGGATCCCAGTCACTTTCACCGTTGGGTTCATTCCAGCCGCCAACATACAAAGATCCTCCATATATATAGATATTAAGTCCTCGCACGGTTCCACCCTGTTCATAAATGGTCTGCTTATAGGATGTAAGATCTTTATTGTTTACTTCAAACCAGGCTTCGATCGTTTTTTGAGTATGGTTACTTCCCGTATTAATATCACCCGAATTACCAATCTGTACCCAATCATTACTTCCATCGAAAGCTAGAGCATAATTATTGTAGGCACCGCTAGCCAATGCTGCGCTGGTTAAAAGAGCTTCATACTGTGTTATATCCAGCGTTGGAAATGACGGTGGGGAAGAGAGCAGTGTTCCACCGGTCCCGGTGCTTGTATATGTTATCCCGCTGTTTGTGCCGCTATTGGACTCAACATTGCCATTGTAGAACATATCTCCGCTAATGGTGCCGTTGGACTCTGTAAAGGTTTGGTTCCCGGAATTATTGCCGTAAAACGAAAATAAGAATGCTTCCGGCATTGATGAGATGATCAATCGCAGGTTTCTCTCAACATCATTGATGGTTGCGGTACTTTTAACGGTTATAAAATGGGAGTGGGGAAGAGCTGTCCCAGCTTCATTGTTCTGGGTGTCAAAAGAGACAGAGTAACTGCCATTATTAAAGTTACCCGAGATATTGTTAGAAATATTCCGAGATGCCTTATAAGACTGCATAGCATGCTCAATCCCAGTCATGGCAAGGTTTCGTGCTTTAATATCAGTCATATAGTAACCGCCGGTACGGGACTCAGTTATTGAAAAGCGGGCCAGGTAAAATGCAAACAGACTCAAAATAATGAAAATACCCATGGTAGACGCCATGATGATCATTCCTGATTCTGAGTTACGTTTATGGTTCATCTTAATCATCAGTCGTGGTAGCTCATTTTTGAACCAAACCTAAAATTATGTGGATACACAAAAGATGTTAGTGAAAGTGTATCCATATCATTTATAAATGTTAAATCCAGTTTTGAAAGATGGACAGTTTTTGCCTGGGTTACGTTTAATCCTCCTGAAGAAGGTGAGACAACATTGAAATTATTATTATAGAAGGTAAATCCGTTTGACTGTGAATATCCTAAAGAATTGGATAGTGAGTTATAGCTTCCTGTACCTAGTCTAAAGTTAAATTGGCCTGGAGAACTGGTCTGAAAATCTTTCAGGTCGCCCTTTCCATTCTTTAAGTAAAGACTATTCTGATCTGAAAGAATAAAATCTGCTGACGATGATTGGCCCTGTGTTTCTCTCATCAGTCTCCAGAAGGCGGACCTTGCTTCACTCACAAAACCCTGGCGATTTGTTTCTTTAACAAATATATCTGCACCCTGGAAAAGCATGGTGGCCGCCATGGACCCAATGATGCCCACAGCCACAATGACAATTATCATTTCAATTAATGTAAAACCCTTTTGTGATGAACTCATCGTTTTATAATCCGGAGCTAATGATCATGGTATCGGTCATGGCAGAAAGTGTCTTGTGAGTTACTTTTACCATAATACTTTTATAGTCTGTCTGGTTGGGTTGGGGCGTATGAAACCCTGAAGACGCAGACACATATGTGACGGCAACAGAAATGCCGAATGCAGGGTGTTCGCTGACTTCATTAATGGTATACTGATGAAAATCATCAATATCGTCAAAATGCATAATGTCGGTTTCTCCAGAGTCTTTCCCCAGGGAAGAAGACCAGGGAGCTGCGCTATTTTCATCATACCCACGAGCCCGGATCTGGTTCTCCATACTATTCAGTATAACACTCTGCACAGTCCTTAATTCAGAATGTGCCCTGACAGTTTTTCCTGTGTTCAGTGCCTGGAGAAAAACCATGAAAGAAAGGGTAAGCAGGATCAAAGATACCATAATTTCAATCAGAGTAAATCCTTTTGCATTGCCCTGTATATTTTTCATTAATTCACGCTCCATTTCCCAGTCACAGGTGCTACAGAAATTGTTTTTGAATTAAGTACGATGGATCCGCCCGATTTTGGGTCCCCCAGTGGAAGAAACTGGAGTTCTTCTAATCCGCCAAAATTAGCGGATGTGATATCTACTTCTATAAAATCAGATTGATCAAATGAAATGATACCATTGGTACTGTTTGGAAAATCAGTTATAGCTGATCTTGAGCCGTCAGGGCCATTATAAATAGTATATTGTTCAAGGGATGTAGAAAATACAAGGGTGATTGTATCATGCCTTGCAAATGCCATGGATTTTGAATAATCAATGTCACTGGTTATTTGATCGATAGCAATTTGAACCTGGATAGTTGTCATCCCTGTACTGGTTCGTGTCATGGCCATGGCAGCAAAAATGCCAATCAGAACAATCATAACAATTAATTCTGTAAGGGAAAACCCAGAGGTTGCTTTTTTTAAATTAGTTTTAGTTTGATTTTCCATGGCCGGAATTTACTTACGACCGGAAGAGTAGGGGATTAAATAGAGTGAGTAAAGGATTTTTCGTAGGAAGGACTGTCCTGATCGATGTCTTCTATCTTGATATAATACCTGACTTCTCCTGTGGCAGCGACCGTATCCAGCCATGTTTCATACTTGAAGGGTTTATTATTGGAGTTTTTGGGCACTTCATCTTGGGAGAACAAATGTTTGGGCGCTTGTGGGGAGAGAGTGGAGTCCATGGGTGTGCTGGCCCATTCATCATCCATTACATGGGTTTGATTCGTGGGGGCAGGAGGAAAGTGGGCGCTCCTGCCGCTCGTCTGGTGCATCCGGTAAAAATAATGGAAAAATACTTCCCGGATCGTTTGCATGTTGACTTCATTCCGTTTTCCCTGCGTCCGTTCCGCCACACCGTTATAAGCAGGAATGGAAGCACTCACCAAGATTCCCAAAATGGCTAGTGTGACCACCAGCTCCATCATGGTGAAACCATCCCTTTCTTTACCTTTTTGAATTAAATTTTTCATTACCCTAAAATTATATCGATTTTTCATCCTGAATCTAAAAAGGCTCCGGTGTTATACCGGAGCCTTTTATTTTTTTTCTGAGATTTATTATACTAAATAATCAGGAAAGTGTCTACGAATGCGTGTGTGGATTGGGAGTATCACTTACTCCGTTAGCACCGGTTCCTCTCGCACTCAAAGAACCGACAGCATCCGTGTTACCACCGGAATTTGTGCCTTTAGTGTAGTCCCAGTGAACTATTGTGCCATCATTGCGCATATGGGTGATGTTTAATGTTCCTGTTGTATATCGCCACTGTCCATCAAGTGCTGCGTCTGCATTAGTAGTCGCATAGCCGGTTGGTTTAGTTTCTAATGCATCCCATGGATTATCGGGCCAGCTCCGACGACCGTTTTCCATGAGTTTTTCTGTTGCGTAGCTTTCTAAGCCAGCTCTTATGCTAGAGATCACCGCATCTTCTGCAGCTTCTTCAGCTTTAGCTATTGATGTCATGTAGCGAGGGATCGCAACAGCGGCAAGAATACCGAGTATGATTGTGACCATGATCAATTCGATCAGGGTAAATCCTTTAGTGTTATTAGAGTTAGTCATTTTTGACTCCTTGTTGTTTTTTCCTTTGGTTGTGGTGTGCTTCATCAAAGTAACTGGGGTTATTGGTTATTAATAGTTATTTACGGTTGAAGTTTTTTATGGAAGTTTTTAGCACTTTCAAGATCCGCAATAAAGAGAATCGGTGAAATTGAACTTGTACCAGAACCTGATCCAGCGATCACTGTATAAATATAGTGACCATCCTGGAAAGGGCTCTTAACTGCGTTGCCACCAAATTCATTCAAGAATTCTTCCGAACCGCTATATTCGTCAAAGCTGCCATCACCATCATCATCTTCTGATGCACTTATTTGGTGACCAGTTGGGGCTGTTGCATCGGCATTATTAGTACTGAAAACGGATGCCCAACTGCTTGCATTGGCGCTTTCAAAAGTAGTGAATGTTGCATTGTCACCTTTAATATGAGCGAGACATGCTGTTTCATTTGCATAGCCACCAGTACCTGGGACGGTTTCATTATACTTATCCTGTCCTGGGAAACGGCCACGACCATCAGATGTCACTTTTGCGTTATAGAAGTTATTGGCTGATTTCATAATTTTATCAATATCGGCCAATGTTTTCTTTTCTTTAGCGCCTTCACCAACACCAGAAAATTTAGGTGCAGCAGTAGTTGCCAGTGTAGCCATCATTGCCGTAGTAACAGCAAATTCTGCCAGGGACTGTCCCTTTGTGCTTTTAATGTATTTTAAGAATCTTTTCATTGTTTCATCCTTATCATTTAATTATTTGTCTTAATAAAGCAATTCCTGTGCCAAAGTCTCTCGAGAATAAGAATAATAAACTGCTATGCTTCACATTTAAGTGATCTCTCGTCGAGAAATAGTTATTATTATTGAATTTTAGCATTATTTTTATATGTTTGGCTCGTTGTGAAGAATTGTTACAGTTTTGTCCACCTTCGTTACAGGGTCACATTTTGTTACGCTTTCATAATTAGTCAATATTAACACCAAATAGATACAAAAAAGCTCCGGCGTCTTGGGGAGACCGGAGCTTTTATAGGAGTAACAAGAAATTTGTTACAAACTATTTTGTTTTTTACGGTTCAAGTAGGTTATTGAAATCACTTGGATTTTCAGCATCAGCTACATACAGAACTGGAGGATAAACATCTAAACCAGATCCGCCACCTGCAATAACAACATAAATAAAGTGTCCATCCTGGTACTTACTTGCAAGTGTATTTCCAGCAAACAAGGCTAACCATTCAGTAGTGCCTAAACCACCAGGACATGTATTACAAGCTCTTGCTTCATCATCTGAGACGACTCCGCCAGCAGCCTGTGGATTATCAGCATTGGAAATACCAAAAACTGAACGCCATTTAGAACCTTCTGCATCATTCCATGAATCAAAATCACCGGTCCCATCACCATCTAAAGCTTCAACAACAGCAGCCTGGGCACCTGCTCCAGTATAGTCGCCTACAGCAACATCAAATTTGTCCTGTCCTGGAAAACGGCCTCTGCCTTCTTCATCTGAAGTTGTTTGATAATGGTTACGAGCCTGTGTCAGGATCTTGTCAATTTCGTTCATGGACTTCTCTGACTTAGCACCTTCTGACATTTCAGACAGTTTAGGAGCAGCAGTAGCAGCCAATGTAGCCATCAGAGCAGTCGTAGTAGCAAATTCGGCAAGGGAGTTACCGTTGATGCTTTTTACGTTTCTGATGATTCTTTTTAGTGTTTGTTTCATTTTGTCCTCCTTTAGGGGATTAGTTGGAAACAATTTTTCAGTTAACTGACCCAATAAAGCAATTCCTGTGCCAGAGTGAAAAAAATGGTTAAAATATTTTGCACTATCGTCAGAATCAATATTTTCCGCATTCACATAATGATACAGTGGTCAAGTTTAAAGTGTAACATATAGATACAATTATCTATCTTTTCTTGTAATATTGATCCGCCAGCGGAGAAATATCTTAAAAGGGTGTTTTGCTTCGATAGATTGCTTGAAATTTTTAATTAACATCTGTCTAGGTGGATAGTGGATGTGGTTATATCATATAAAGAAAAAAGCTCCGGCATCTTGGGGAGACCGGAGCTTTTATTGGAGTAACAAGAAATTTGTTACAAACTATTTTGTTTTTTACGGTTCAAGTAGGTTATTGAAATCACTTGGATTTTCAGCATCAGCTACATACAGAACTGGAGGATAAACATCTAAACCAGATCCGCCACCTGCAATAACAACATAAATAAAGTGTCCATCCTGGTACTTACTTGCAAGTGTATTTCCAGCAAACAAGGCTAACCATTCAGTAGTGCCTAAACCACCAGGACATGTATTACAAGCTCTTGCTTCATCATCTGAGACGACTCCGCCAGCAGCCTGTGGATTATCAGCATTGGAAATACCAAAAACTGAACGCCATTTAGAACCTTCTGCATCATTCCATGAATCAAAATCACCGGTCCCATCACCATCTAAAGCTTCAACAACAGCAGCCTGGGCACCTGCTCCAGTATAGTCGCCTACAGCAACATCAAATTTGTCCTGTCCTGGAAAACGGCCTCTGCCTTCTTCATCTGAAGTTGTTTGATAATGGTTACGAGCCTGTGTCAGGATCTTGTCAATTTCGTTCATGGACTTCTCTGACTTAGCACCTTCTGACATTTCAGACAGTTTAGGAGCAGCAGTAGCAGCCAATGTAGCCATCAGAGCAGTCGTAGTAGCAAATTCGGCAAGGGAGTTACCGTTGATGCTTTTTACGTTTCTGATGATTCTCTTTAGTGTTTGTTTCATTTTGTCCTCCTTTTGGGGATTAGTTGGAAACAATTTTTTAGTTACTGACTCTATTAAGCAATTCCTGTGCCAGAGTGAAAAAAATGGTTAAAAAAATTTACGCTATCGTCAGAATCAATATTTTTCGGATTCACGTAATGTGACATTAGAAAAGTTTGATATGTAACATATAGATACAAAAAAGCTCCGGATGATAATTGCTGTCCGGAGCTTTTTGGGTAACTGTAATGGGTTACGTTGTCTTAAGTCTACGGTTCTAAAAAGTTATTGAAGTGACTTGGGTTTTCAGCATCAGCCACATAAAGGATCGGCGGGAAGGCATCTAAGCCGGTTCCACCACCAGGCAGCACAACATAGATAAAGTGTCCATCCTGATACTGGCTTCTAATTGTGTTCCAACCAAACATGTCCAGCCACTCATAATGGCCTAGCTCTGCTCCTGGACAGTCGTCACAGTTTTGGACTATGTTATCATCTATTACCAGGCCACCTGCCTGCTGGGGAGCATCGTCATTGTTTACGCCGAATACGGAGCGCCATTTTGCACCTTCAGGATGATCCCAGCTGTCGAACGGAGTTGGACTTCCAGGGTCAAGTGCATCCCATACACCGGTTTCCATAGCTAAATCATAATCGGCACCATACCCGCCAACGGGTTGGTCGTATTTATCCTGTCCGGGGAAACGGCCGCGACCTTCAAGGTTTGCAGTATCCTGGTAGAAATTTTGAGCCTGTGTCAGGATCTTATCAATTTCTGCGGACGACTTTTCTGCTTTTGCACCTTCCGACATTTCAGACAGTTTAGGAGAAGCTGTAGCGGCCAGTGTAGCCATTAGAGCTGTGGTTGTAGCAAATTCAGCCAGTGAACTACCCCTGGTGCTTTTTATGTTTCTAATAATTCTTTTAAGTGTTTGTCTCATGGTTTTATTCCTTTTTGGGTTTGTTTGACAACATTGTTTGTTCATTACACCATCAATTAAGCAAACTCTGTGCCAGAGATTATGCAGGAAAGGATTATATATTATTTACTGTCGAATAGTGAAAAAAAAGCGTTACCACAATGATACAATGGACAAGATTAATGTGTAACATATAGATACAAAAAAGCTCCGGCGTCTTGGGGAGACCGGAGCTTTTATAGGAGTAA
>CAZYLQ010000033.1:0-14741 GCA_964648395.1 uncultured bacterium
GCAGCCTCAATGATCACCTTACAATTCAACGAATCCACATTGGATTCATTTATGGCACTACCTAATGCCGCTGGAATTAAAAAGTCACATTCCAATGCAAGTAATTCCTCGTTAGTGATTTTTTTTCCTTGTTCAAAACCATCAATGGTTTTATTACGAGAATTATATTCAAAAAGTGTAGAGATATCTAACCCGTCCTGATCAAACAAACCACCTGTTACATCACTTACAGCAATTATTTTACAACCATATTCGTCTAAAAATTTTGCTGCATAGGACCCTACGTTTCCAAAGCCCTGAATGACCACCTTACAATTGTTTAGATCTATCCCCATTTTTTCAGCTGTCTCTCGCGTAATAACTGCAGTGCCTTTTCCGGTAGCAGCTTCCCGTCCAGCTGATCCTCCTAATTCCAAAGGTTTACCCGTCACGATCGCAGGCGAATATCCGTGAATCTGACTGTATTCATCCATGAACCAACTCATAACTTGAGCATTGGTATTCACATCCGGGGCAGGAATGTCAATATTAATACCAATTACAGGATCGATCGCTCGAAAAAACCGCCGCGACATCCTTTCCAACTCAGTTTTAGAATAATTAGTTGGGTTGACTCCAATACCACCCTTTCCACCACCATAAGGAATGTCAACTAAAGCGGTTTTCCAAGTCATTAATGTCGCCAGAGATCGAACTTCGTCAATATCAACGTGCTCATGGTACCTAATTCCACCCTTAAATGGACCTCTTGTATTATTGTGCTGTACCCTGAACCCAATTACACTATCTAATTCTCCATTATCTCTTCTAAAAGGTACTTCAACAGTCAATTCTCTATCAGGTATTTCTAGTGCCCTGGCAATGTTAAGTTTTAGACCTAATTCTTCTACTGCAACTTTATACGCATGTGCAGTGGGATTTGTACTTGATGACATAATTATTCCGTTTTTTTATTTATTTACAAATCTAAAATTGATTATTCAAACTACAAATAGAATTATTGATTTAATATCAAATATAAGCACTACCTTATGGATAATGTGTATACCAATTACTATTTTACAATCAATATTGGACAGTTACAATTTCCCATTACGTCTAATGGTTTACTCCCCTTAAAAAATTTCATGAGTGGATTTTTGCTTGAAGCACCCATAATGACAATATGGTTATCCCCTGCTTCGTTTTTAATGATTTCTGATGGGTCGCCCACACGATAAATATTTTGATATTGAATGCTTGTTCTCCTCATAAATTTTCCAGCCCTTTCTGCAGCATCTTTATATCCATCTTTAAATCGGTCAACTTTACTTACCGTCAGGATATCAACATCAATCTTAAATGCTTGGGCAACTCTTACTCCAAATTTTACGGCGCCTTTTGTTCCGGTTGAATCATCGACTGCCAATAAAAGCCTGTATTTCTGATTTGGATCAAATTGGTTAACTATAAAAATGGAGCTATCGATGTATTGGACCAAATCGTGAGCCATTCGCCGTTCGCCACTCCCCCCAATTATGGTTACATCATAATGACCCTGTCTAACTTCATCCCTTAATTGCTGGATGATATCACCATTTCTCAAGATTAAACCCACTTCCTGTGTCATACGCCCTTCCAGATGCACTTCGCACCGATCATCATTGGTCTGTACCAGTTTATCTTTATTAAAATCGCTGTATTCCGAATCGGAAGGGATATATTTATTTTCAACCAAATATTCATATGCCCATTGGAGTACATCCACACCTATTCGATCTAACTCCCAATTATCCAAATTATCTTGAGCGAGCTTTACTTCTGATGTACTGAATGCACTTATTTTTTCACCCACATATACGATATCTACTGCTGCATTGAATGCCTTGGCAACACGCATGCCCAATTCAAGGGTGGGACCAGAATAGTCCTTACTTCCGATTGCAATGAGAAATTTCACGATAAATATGGCCAGTATAAGTTTGAAATTAAATACAGGATGACCATGGAAATGACAAAGAGTTTCCAACCTGCTTTAAGGTAATCACTTGATTTCACCAGCCCACTGGAATGTATAATCATACAGGTGGGTGATGCTACAATTGTTAAATAAGCGAAAGAGGAGGCAATGGATGTGGATATGCCCAGAATAATTGGATTCCCGCCCATATCCAATACAACTGGACCCAGAACCGCCACCGTAGCCGCATTGCTTAAAAAGTTTGTTAGAATTCCAGTGAGAAATACAGAAATGAACCATTGCATGAACCCGAGATTATTTACCAGCATACTCATCCCATTGATGGATTGAGTTGCTACCCATTCAGCGGCTCCAGTCTCTTTCATTTGGACTCCAAGTGATATAGCTGCACCAAATAACAGAATTACACCCCAGTTGGTATTTCGGTTGATATCCTGCCATTCGATGAGACCAAAAGATAAATAAAGAAATACTCCGATCAATGCGACGATACCCAGCCCGAGATACGGGCTCAAAAATACCCAACCCAGAAATACCAGAAAGAATATGCCAATGGCCATTATTTGATTGCCAGTCATTGCCCCAGTTTTAGCCACTTTCACCTTTAATTTTCGAACAGCCGAATCCAAAACACGTTGGTCTGGCTTGAACGTAATCCAAAGTATTGCCGCAGCGATTGGTATTTCCAATAAAAGCATGGGATAGGCATACTTGATCCAGTTCAAATAGGAGATATTCCCCAATCCAAATTCTGAAATATAACCAATCATAATTACATTTCGGCCGCCGCCGGATGGTGTCCCAATGGACCCCATGGCACATCCATAGGCAATGGAGAATAAAAGAATGGTAGATAAACGGTGAATGGTCTTCTGATCACCGCTTGTATTCCGGAGCAACGTCAGCGCCACCGGCAGCATCATGGCCGCCACAGTATGTTCTCCAATAAAAGATGACAAGATAGCTGATATGGCCACAAATCCAAAAACGATCCGCCATGTTTTGTTACCCGTAAGTTTGATAATGCCCAACGCTAAACGTTTGTCCAATCCCTGGCTGACAATGGCCACCGCCATCATCAATGATCCCATAATAAAAAATACCGCATCACTCATAAAGGATGTTGCCACTCCGTTAGGAGTGTCGATTCCCAGTACTACTTCCAAAATCAGGATCAAAATTGCCACTGCCGGTAAGGGAATTACTTCACCAATAATCAAAATAAGCACAATAACCACGATAATCAGGGTGCGGTGAGCTTCAGGGGATAAGGAAACCGGAGATGGGATATAAAAAAGAAACAGGCTAATGGCAAACGCAGCGATCAACCAGCGTTTGCGGGTGACCCAATATAGAAGATCGGCGATGGTCTGGTTCGAAAATCCTAACATTTAGGATGGCAATTTAGTAAAGATTATTCGTCAGTGCGTACACTCACTGGGGACTTTTGTCCCATCAGCCAGTATGGCCCATTTCCAAATGGGAACCCGTTTTTTCAGTTCGAAAATGAAACAATCCATGGCTCCAATGGCTTCTTTTCTATGTTTTGACCAAATGGATACATGTAAACTCGTTTCCCCAATCTCCACTTTTCCCATTCGATGTTTACAAAACAAATCATTGATGGGATATTTTTTACACGTTTTTTCCGCAAGAGTAGTGAGTTCCGCTTCGGCCATACCTTCGTAATGTTCGTATTCTAATGCTACGATTTTCTTGCCATGTTCAGTATCCCGAACGCGTCCATTAAAGGTCAATTCTGCCCCATCCTGATTTCGATCATCATTGGATGGAAATGGCTCAATGGGCCCATTAACAATTTTTACAATAACCATCTATCCACCCTGTACTGGCGGGATGAATGCCACTTCATCACCATCTTGTAATTCAGTTTCATCAGGAACATATTTCTGATTTAGAGCAATTCTCAAGGAAATTCCATCTAATTTACCATTGGCTTTTCCTCTTATGAATTTTTCCAATTGAGATGTGTTTGTCCCAGATTCAAATTCCAAGTTTAAATTATCTATTCCCAAGGCATATCTCACTTGGGAAAAACATTTTACTTTTATTTTTATCATAGTTCGATCGTTTGTGTTATATGACTCATTCCATCATAAACCATTAATTTTCCAACCAGATTTGGTGTTATACCAACAATAAGTTTTACAGCTTCAAGCGCTTGGATATTCCCGATAATTCCTGGGAGCATGCCCAATACACCAGCATCAGCGCAGGTATCCCCGCCAGATGGCGATTCGGGAAATAATTCACAATACCCCGGACTCCCATTTACATTTAAAATAGCTACCTGCCCTTCGTAACGAAATAAGCCGCCATAAACCATGGGGACATTCGCTTCTTTTGAAAATTTATCAATCAATTGGCGAGTTTGGATATTGTCAGTAGCATCAATTATCACATTAGCATCTTGAATAAAACTCATACAATTTTCTTTGTTAAAATATTTATCAATGGGTACAATGACTGCCTTGTTATTTAATTGTCCTAATCTCTCTTTGGCTACTTCAACCTTTAATCTGTTAAGATCGTCTACCCCATACAAAGGTTGTCGATGAAGATTAGAAAGTTCTACAATATCCCCATCTATCAATATCAATTTTCCTACACCAGCAGTTATAAGCGATTGTGCAGCGGGGCATCCCAGTCCACCCATGCCAACGATAGCTACAGTTGCGTTCAATAGTTTTTTCTGACCACCCATTCCTACTTCGGGCAAAATTGTTTGACGGGACCATCGACTCAGGTCTTCCTTTTTAGATTGAAATTCAATCCACGCTTGTGCGCCACCCAATAAACTAAAAGTATCATCTAATTCATTATCTATGATCATTCCTTCTGTTACAATTCCAAATTGGCAAACCAACACTTTAGATCCTTTCATGTTTGGAATGGATCCACCATTAAAAGTAATGGTTTCTAGACCATCCATTGGAAATTCATTTATCTGTTTTTCAGAACGAACATCTATTACGGTGAATTCGTCTTTGCGATTATGAAGTTCTTTGGGTGTTAAAATCATTTAATAAACTTCCAAGGTAGCATATTAACTTCAATTGGTTCACCGGGTTGCAACGGATTATCCCCCGGCATCGTTCCAAGGATACAATTGGCCTGTAAAGATGATGACAGCATATGAGATCCAACTTTTGTGGATGGTTGACATACCAATTGACCATTGTCAATCCATGCATCTCCAAATAAAAATCGATATTTCACTTTTTCTCTCGGGAATGGTTTTTTCAAAATTCCTGTTACTTTTTTGGATTCCTTCTTGCCCATCATAGTTTCAAGCACAGGCCATACCCATTCCATGAATCCAATATAAGATGATACTGGATTTCCCGGTAATCCAAAAATTAATGTAGAATTTCCTGTTCCAAAAAAGAGTGGTTTCCCTGGCTTCTGAGCCACTTTCCAAAAATGTTCTATCACACCCAATTCAATAAAAACGTCTCGGACATAATCATATCGCCCCATTGAAACGCCACCTGAAGAAATGATCACATCACAAGTTTCCAATGCTCTTGATAAAAATTCTCTCAAGGAATCTTTATCATCTTTGATCACATCTTGCATAACAACTTCACCGCCGGCTCTATCTACTAATTCTTTAAAAACGTATAAATTGGAATTATATATTTGCCCTTCGCCTAAATTTTTTCCCGGCTCAACCAACTCATCTCCCGTTCCAAAGATGGCAATCTTTGGTTTTTTAGAGACGACTAATTCTCCATATCCAAATGTGGCGCAGGTTCCTATTTCACTGGGCGTTGCAGTTGTCCCTTTTTGAATCAGAATTTCTCCTTCTTTGATCTCTTCGCCCATATTTCGGATATGTTTTCCCGGGAATGTCTCAATCATAATTTGGGCTGTACCTGAATCGGAAAACCCACTACTGTCTTCCACCATAATAATTGCATCAGCCCCATCAGGGATTTTTGCCCCAGTCATGCATTGGATACATTCACCAGGATTTAAGGACACATTACTTGGTGTCCCTGCCGAGCTGATACTGACCATTGTTAATGTAACCGGATTTTCTGGGCTGGCACCTTTTGTATCTCTAGAACGAACCGCAAATCCATCCATGGCAGAATTATCAAATTGTGGAGATGGGAAAGATGCCACTACATCTTGCCCTAAAACACGATTCCCAGCTAGAGTTAAATATACTCGTTCAGATTCTAATTCAAATGTGTTATGACTGATAATTGATTTTGCTTCTTGAAAAGATATCATAACAGTCCATTAATTAAGAATATGATAGCAATAAAAATAATGCTACCCATGACTTTCTGAATTGTTTTCGGTTCAAGCTTTACTGCACCTAAATAGGAGCCTCCAAATCCACCGATTAGAACTGCAATCGCTAATGGTAAAATAAATTGTGGATCAAATGTGCCTATTTGAGATCGAGCAATAACGCCAACAAGTGAATTCACCCAAATGAACGTAGCACCTGATGCAGCTGCTTCCTTTTCCGTCCCAAGGCCAAACATGATAATAAGCGGTACCAGATAAATACCACCTCCAATGCCAACTGCACCTGCGATAAATCCTAAGACCCCTCCTAAACAAAAAATAAAGATCCATTTTTGAATGCCAGCCAATTGAATAGATATTTTTAAATCATTTATAAGGTAAATCCGCATTACAACTAAAATAAGTGTAATCAATAAGAATATGTTAAATATCCTTTCAGGTAATTCTAGTGTACCAGCAAAATAGGCCATTGGAATAGATGTTACCAGAAACGGAATAATTAAATTGAGTCGACCGTGGCCATTTTTCCAAAAATGAATCATACCAATAAATGTCACAATCAAGTTCAAAGTAAGCGAAGTTGTAGGGATAATTTGGTAATTGATTCCAAGAATTGCCATGAGTGCTGTATAGGATGAACCGCCACCCAACCCAACACTGGAATAGATAAAGGCAATCAACAAAAAAAGAAATGGCAGTAAATAATCCATTAATGTTTTTCACCCTTCATCATATGAAATGAATGAAATATCGTTGGAATCAAAACTTTCAACGCATCCTTCGCCGCCCCTGTGCTCCCTGGTAAACAGATGACAATGACTCCATTCACAACACCGGCTGTGAGCCGAGACAACATGGCCGTTTTGACTTTGCCCCGACCATAAGCGTGAAGCGCTTGTTCCACACCGGGCAGCTTTGAATGAAAGATTTTTTCCATGGTTTCAATGGTTAAGTCTCTGGGCCCTAATCCAGTTCCGCCTGTGGTAATGATTAATTCAACGCCATCTTTTTCCCAATCTTGAATGGTGGAAATTAATTTTTTAGAACCATCTGGAAATGTTTCATGATGATTCACAAGGCAACCTGCATCAGAAAAACCATTGATTAAGATAGGTCCGGATTTATCTTCCCCTTGCCTAGATGAAATACTATCACTTAATGTAATCACACCAACATCGGGTCGATATTCAAACGCATGATCTGATTTACCCCCGATTTTCTTTACCAATTTTATTTCACCAATGATCATACTTTTATCTACCGATTTACACATATCATAAATGGTGAGTGCTGCTCCAGAGACAGCAGATAAAGCTTCCATTTCTACACCAGTTGCTTCTTTCGTCTTCACTGTGGACTTAATCAAAATACCATCTTCTTCCATTTCGAATTCAATATCCGCAAAGGATAGATTTAATTGGTGGCACATGGGAATCATTTCTGCTGTTTTTTTAGCAGTCTGAATACCGGCAATTTTAGCTGTAGTCAGTACATTGCCTTTCGGAAGTGCATCATCCTGAATGGCTAAAATGGTTTCCGGAAGCATGGATATTTTTCCTTCTGCTTTTGCTATCCTAACAGTTACAACTTTATCTGTTACATCCACCATTTTGACATTCCCTTTATTATCTAAATGTGAAAAATCATTCATATTAGCCCCCTATTTGGGTCATGGATTCCCGGTTGTCACTCCCCTGATTCTGGGCTTCCCAACCATCTTTAAATTTATTCTTCATGGTACCGCGAATCATTTCCCCAATTTCCATATCAGATTTTCCTTTCCGCATGGCATCTCGAAGATTTGTTTCATTTTGGCTATAAAGACAATTCAATAATTTTCCATCCGCCGTAATTCTAATGCGATTACATGCACCACACAAATTGCGAGAATAGGCGGGAATGACTGCCACTTTTCCCTTATAATCATCCACACGGAAAATATGGTGTTCTGTTCGAGAACCATCAATAGGTATCAATTCATTAACTTGGTTTTGTATATCGGACACAATATGATCTGCACCATAAAATTTACCCGTCTTCCAAATCTGATGAGAATCAAAAGGCATCAATTCGATAAATCGAACAGTAATATTATTTTCTTTTGTCAGTTCTACAAAATCCATGAGTTCATCATCATTAAAATCACGCATGGCAACAACGTTCAGTTTGATGGATTGAATGGTTGATTTCATGGCTTTATTGAGACTATCTAAAACCAAGTCTAAACCATCTCGTCGTGTGATTATTTTAAATTTTTCCGGATTCAATGTATCCAGACTAATATTTATTCCTGACAAACCCGCTCTTTCCAATTCTTGAATATGTTTGGAGAGTAACAATCCATTTGTCGTTAAATGAACTGATTCAATACCTGGCGTTTCCTTTGCAAATTGAACAAGTTTCAATAAATCTTTTCGAAGTAACGGTTCGCCACCAGTAAACCGGATTTTTGATACACCCATTTTAGATGTGGTTTTGATTAACCGAATAATTTCTTTTGTGGTAAGGAGTTTATCTTCGCTGCGAAAATCAATGCCATCTTCCGGCATGCAATAAATACAGCGAAGGTTGCATTGTTCATTCAGGGAAATACGTAAGTAGTTGAATGCTCGACCAAATCGATCAATAATCGGTGGATTCACGGTTAGGATGTCGCGATATCCACAAGGGAGTGGATGTTTATTGTATTGTTCATTCTCATTCCAAGTCACCCCGCACTTTGCGAGGATCGGGAGCAAATCTTGACGTTTCCATCAGGACCGTATCGGCATCAAACCTTATTCATATTTATTCAAACGTAGGTTTTTCAGCTAAAAGAATCTAAAAAATGATTAATCCATCAATATTATGAGTGATATTAAATTAAACCTTACTCTTTATTTGAAAGATTACAATTTAATTTAAACATTAATCAATTTATAGTGTGGTGATTTTTTCTTAATTATAGATACTGTATTAATGACTTCTGCTATTGCAATTTCAATTTCTTCTTCTGTATTAAACCGGCCTAGACTAAATCGAATTGCAGAATGGGAGAGTTCATTTCCATAGCCTAATGCTTTGATGACATGGGAGGGTTCAAGATTCGCACTACTGCAGGCTGATCCTGTTGAACAGGCAATATCTTTCATTTTCATAATCAGAGATTCAGCTTCCAATCCAGGGAAACATAGATTAAGATTATGGGCCAACCGTTGGTCTATACTTCCATTCAAAATCACATCTGGGTGGGAGTTTTTTATTTTTTGAAACATTTTATCTCTAAAAGAACCAAGCCGGTGGTTTTCTTCTTCCTTTCGATCTATAGAAAGCTCTGCTGCTTTTGCAAAGCCGACTATTTGCGGCACCGCTAAAGTACCGGATCGAAGACCCCGTTCATGTCCACCGCCATCCATTTGCATCTCAAGCTTCACTTTTGGATCTTTTTGACGAACATACAGAAGTCCGACTCCTTTTGGACCATATATTTTATGGGCCGTAGCCGCCATCAGATCTATGTTCATTTCATTCACATTAATATCCAGTTTTCCAAATGATTGACAGGCATCCACCATAAAAAACGTATTTTCCTGTCGGCATATAGCGCCGATCTCTGCGATAGGCTGAATGGT
The DNA here is from genome assembly GCA_964648395.1 of uncultured bacterium. GTDB lineage: Bacteria > Fidelibacterota > Marinisomatia > Marinisomatales > UBA1611. The sequence goes on from CAZYLQ010000033.1 coordinate 9,859, forward strand.
ACCAATTTCGTTATTTGCATGCATAACAGTAACCAGTACAGTATCTTTTTCAATTGCGTCAAAAACAGAGTTTGGATTCACAATTCCATCTGAATTCACGGGAAGATAGGTTACCCGCCAGCCCATTTTTTCCATAGAAGCACAGGTGTCCAAAACTGCTTTATGCTCTGTTTGTTGAGTAACTACATGCCTACCTTTGTTCTGGTACTTACTGCAAACTCCTTTGATAGCTAGGTTAATGGATTCCGTTGCACCACTGGTAAATATGATATCTCTTGGGCGGCCCTGAATACTTTCCGCCAGAAGTTTTCGGGAGTTTTCTACAGCTTTTTTCCCTTCATGTCCATACATATGATGGATACTTGCGGCATTTCCAAATTTATTTTTTAAATAAGGTAACATGGCTTCCAAGACGGCCGGGTCTAAAGGTGTGGTTGCCTGATTATCTAAATAGATTGGTTTATTCATGGAAAGTACTAATCAAAAAATTTAAAAATGTAATTACCACTTATGATGAAATTTCCTCATCAATTTCGTCTGGTACCAGTGTCCTCATTTTTACTCCGCTACCCTCATTATTTAACATTACCATTTCAGATAAAATACTTAGGGCAATCTGTTCCGGAGTTTGTGCTTTGAGGTCCAGCCCTGTGGGTGCATAGAGATTATCAAGCAGTTCTGTCGAAATGCCATTTTCTACTAAATAACTTTTGATAATTCCTGTTTTTTTAGCGCTTGCAACCACGCCCACATAAGGAATACCTTTTTTGAGGGCATCAAAGGTAATTTTATCATCGTTACGGTGATGGGTAGCCAGGATGAAGTAATCCACTTTATAATCAATATCTTCCAGTTCCAATGGCTCTGTTATAATCTTATTTGCTTCGGGATAACGCTCTTTTTCATTTTTATCTGTTTGTACGATAACTTTGAATTTAAGCAAGCAGGCTATTTGGCATAAAACTTCCACCACTCTGCCCATACCTCGAATGAGTAAAGTTGGATTAACCATTTGCGGTTCTACAATTACTGACATATATCCTCCACACGGAATACCCATGCCCATTTCATCACTATCTAAGTCAATTTCCACTGTTCTGGGTATCCCATCTATTAAAGTTTCTTTTGCTGTGGCTGCGACGCGGTTTTCAATACAGCCACCTCCAATATAGCCAATGATACGGCTACCTTTTTCATCAAATAATGCCTTATCGCCTACCTTGCCGGATGAAGAACCTTGTACATTAAAAACTGAAGCAATAGCATAAGCATTTTCTTCAGATTCAAGACTCGCCATTTTTTGTATAAGATCTTTATGTTTAGACATTCTTCAAATTTTTAATAGGATGCTATAATAGTCATCCTTGTTATCGCAATCAAGAATAACCTCCTCAGAATCTATTGAAATTCCGATGGCATCATCTGGATATTGTTTAAGCACTTTTTTACAACCCCTGTCTCCTGTAGAAGAAAGTATTTCACTGAAATATTTCCTTGGAAAAATAACCGGGTTTGCCTGTTGACCTGAATAAACAGGGTAAATGATCTGTTTGCCCTCATGGACACAAAATTGTTCTATTAATTGCTTGAGTGTGTGTGTTGTTAAAAGGGGCATATCACCTAAAACTATCATATTACCATCAACCGTATCAGGCAATAATGACATTCCCGTATATATGGATCCAGCCATACCCTGTTCCCAATTGGGGTTATACGCTATTTGATCTATCAATTCTGGCAAAGCTTTTTCAACTGCCTTATGCTGAAATCCTGTGACTACGATCACTGGTTTCAATCCTGAATTAAGAACCGTATGACAAATTCGATTAATGACCAGATCTCCATTCAAAGGCAGTAACAGTTTATTTTCATACCCCATTCGTGATGACCCTCCAGCAGCAAGTATCGTAGCGGAAATAATCATGCCAGTGCCTTAAAGGTGTTCCGTTTGCCTAGGTTGGAGAGATGGTTTAATAAATCCGTTAGGCTATTCAGATTGTGAATAGGTAAGAACTCATCTACATGGGGTTGAATTGCCAGTAAACCCTGCGACAAAGGCTGAAAATCTTCATATCCAAGGTTTGGGTTTAACCAAATCAATCGATGACAACTGCGATGTAACCGGTCTGCTTCTTTGCTCAATAAATCAATATTACCGGTGTCCCAACCATCGCTGATGATTAATACAACCGCACCTCCATTGAGAACCCTCCGAGCCCACATACGGTTAAACGTTTCCAGTGTTTCACCAATTTTTGTTCCGCCAGACCAGTCCTGAACAGATTCGTTGACAAACTCCAAAGCATCATTGGCATCTTTTTTCCGCAGATAATGGGTGATCCGAGTCAAACGTGTACCAAAGGTGAATGCTTCCAAATATTTATTGATTGAGTGCACGGTAAATATAAAATGTAGTAGAATTCGTGTATAATGATCCATTGAACCACTGATATCAGTAAGCACCACTAACGGTCTTTGTTTGGTTTTTCTATCTTTCCAATCGAGTGCAATAAAATCTTGGGCGGGGAAAATATTATTGCGTATCGTATTACGAATATCAAGGCGGTAGGGCTTTCGTCCTTTTTGAAGACGGCGCAGTTTTCTTTCCCCAAATTTCCATATCCATCTGCTTATGAACTCCTTGGCTTCATCGTATTCTTCATTCGTATAAGCATCAAATCGCTTTTCCCTGAGGATTTCCTGTGGGCTGTAGAGAAATACATCAAATTGTTTTTCTTCACCGTCTTCATCGCCCTCTTTTTCATTGAAGTTTTCCAACTGTTTATTATAAAGTTCCTTGACTTGATCCTTCATGCTAGATAATTCCGCCTTGCTTAAACGGGATTCATGAAGTTTACGCAGGATATCGGACACTCTCTCAATCTTATCCGGATTTCGCCAATACAGATTAAATAATTGATCAAACAGTGGAATCATTTTATGGTTGGTTATAAAACATGTTTTAAGCGTATGCCGGAAGTCTTCCCGGTTGGATAGATTTATTTTTGAACTAGCTTCAATGGCGCTCATGATCTCACCCGTACCAATTTGACAGCCAGCTTGTCTGAGAAACCTACCAAAAACAGTAATGGCATCATGTAACCTAGATTGTATATAAGTAGGCACTATGGGTGGCGAGTTATGTGGAAATTAAATCTGCTTCCGTGAACGCGCGTTGAACCAAACCTTGTGTGGCCTCTCCATCCATTTTTTCAATATCATCCTGATATTTTAGAAGAGTTCCCAATGTGTCTGAGGTAATCTCAGTAGATAGCTCAGTCGTCCCCAATTTTATCAGCGCGTTGGCCCAATCAAGGGTTTCAGCAATACCAGGTAATTTATAAAAATCCTTTTGTCGAACAGCCTGTACAAAGGCAACCAACTGTTTCCCAAGCACATTATTTGCCTCTGGGATTTTTCGTTTCACAATTTCAAATTCCTGCTCCGCAGATGGGTATTCAATCCAATGATATAGACACCGACGCTTAAGAGCATCGTGAATTTCACGGGTTCGGTTCGATGTGATCACAACCACTGGCGGTTTTTCTGACTTAATGGTTCCTATTTCAGGAATAGAAATTTGAAAATCAGAGAGGATCTCCAGTAAAAAAGCTTCAAATTCTTCATCCGCACGATCCAATTCATCAATGAGTAAAACAGGAGGATTATCACCATCATGATCGATGGCTTGGTACAGGGGACGCTTAATTAAAAATTCCGGACCGAAGATTTCATTTGAAATTTTCTCCTTATCCTTTTGACCTTCTGCCTCCATCATGCGGATCTGCAAAATCTGACGCGAATAATTCCACTCGTAAATTGCATTATGAACATCCAATCCTTCATAGCATTGTAACCTAATCAGGTCCGTATGCAGGATTTGAGATAATACTTTTCCTACTTCTGTTTTTCCAACACCCGGTTCCCCCTCTAAAAAAATAGGTTTTTCCATTTTTAGAGATAGATAGATAGATGTAGCCAATCCACGATTGGCAATATAGTGATGATCATCCAAGCTGGATCTTATATCATCAACAGTGTTGATATCAGTTACTTTCATGTAATTCAGTGATTAGCAAATAGCAATATAATTGACAGCTATTTTCCTAATTTTTCATATATTATTTTTAATTTTTAAATTAAACGTAAGTTGCAGGTTCAGCTTCAAATCTTTCTTTACAACCACCGCAACAGAAATAAAACGGGATCCCTTCATAATCCGAAGAATGATCGGCAGTCAATGGATCAACCAACATTCCACAGATAGGATCCTTTGCCTTTCCATTATTTGGTTCTGAAACCTCAAGTATAATTTTATCTTCGTGGGCTTTTGCCATCTTTTGTTGAACCAGTTCCGCTATAATTGAAACAGCAATTTCCTGGGGAGTTACCGCGCCAATGTCCAAACCTGCTGGAAACTTGATTGAGTCTATCTCATCTTGCCTGATGCCCTCATTTGCCAATTGTTTTAGAAGACTTTTGGATTTCTTTTTACTGGCTATTAGTGATAAAAATTCTGGTTTTGAAGCCAAAGCTGCTTTTAGAGCCTGCAGGTCTCCATTTCCCTGAGCAGCCACCACAGCCACACATTGTCCTTCAATGGCAGAAAATTCTTCCTTCTTTGTAACTCCATCGGGTAGGTCTAATTCAAATATCCCAGGAGCAAGCGCGTATACTTCATAACCTAGATGCTCACCCATTTTTGACAGCGCTTTCACAGTAGGCGTATTGCCATAAATAACTAGTTTAGTCATAGGTAATACCGGTTCAATATGAAATTCAAGAGTGCCTCCACTTTCACAGGTTAAAAAAATCTCCTTTTTGTATGATACATTCCCGTCTGAAATCTGGTCAGGACTCAACCGCAATACGGATGCCATCCC
>CAZYLQ010000034.1:0-14638 GCA_964648395.1 uncultured bacterium
AAAAAATAGCGCCAAAATCCAATTGGAAATGGGTTGGGATGCTGGGTGTAGCATCTGCATTTGTGATACTTTCTTTTTATGGCGTTGTGGGTGGTTGGACTCTAAAATATACTCTCATATCCCTAACGGGTGGGTTTACTAAATTAACGGGTAATCCGGATATGTCGGGTTCACTTTTTAATTCATTTATCACTGGATCAATTGCACCCGTCATCTGGCAGATATTTTTTATGACATTTACCATTTTTGTCATTGTACAAGGCGTGAAAAGCGGGATTGAAAAATGGACAAAAATTATGATGCCTGCGATTTTAGTGATCTTATTTATGCTCATGATTCGAGGGCTAACACTACCCAATGGAATGCAAGCATTGAATTTTTTATTTAAACCAAAATTTGATGACTTAACAGCTTCAAGTATTGTTCTTGCTTTGGGACATTCTTTTTTCACACTGAGTTTAGGAATGGGAACGATGATCACTTACGGGAGTTATTTACGTAGAGATCAGAATCTATTATCGTCGGCTTTATGGATTATTCTATTGGATACATTGATTGCTATGATGGCAGGTGTGGCTATTTTTGCGACAGTATTTGCAATGGGTGCTGACCCAGGAGCTGGTCCGGGATTGATCTTTGTTGTTTTGCCAACAATTTTTCCTAAAATTGCCGGAGGGGCAGTTTGGGGTACATTATTTTTCTTTCTGCTTTTTATGGCGGCTTTGACATCTGCCATTTCCATTTTAGAAGTAATTACAGCTTACTTTATTGATGAAAAGGGCTGGGCTCGTAAAAAGGCCACTATCATTTTCGGATCAGTGGTAACTGTTGTAGGTGCTTTTTGTTCACTTTCCATGGGCTCTTTCAATATAACGTCTTTTTTGGATATGAGTTTCTTTGATGTAATGGATTACCTTTCATCTAAATATATGCTACCCATTGGCGGAATGCTTACTGCAGTATTTGTTTTATATCGGTGGGGTATTCCGAATTTTATTTCTGAAATGGTTGTTGGGATGGATAATCAAAATATGAACCGTGTATTTGTTCGTATTTTATTTGCAGTCTCCGCCACTGTGGTGGGGTTTATCTTATTGAACGAGGTCATTGCCACCATCACAGGAACCCCAATTATTGGATAATTTATGATCGTAGAACGTATTTTCCCTCCTGATAAATCTTTTTATAATAAATGGAGGAATTTCTTTATTCAATTGGGTAAAATTATTGATTCGATGGGATTGATCCAATTATTCACCATTTGGACCTTTACCGTAGCTGGTATTGTTTTGCAAATGGGTTCAATAAACCGTTTTGTCTATTGGGAATGGGCAGGTTGGTTTATTGGTTTACTCAAACTCTCCTTTGTAACAGGTTTATATATTTATATTTTCCAGCCAAAAGGAATCTGGATCGCGGGAAAAAAGCGACTTAATGAAAAAGAATACAGTATCCATTTTGTCATTGCAATTCTATTGCTTGGTATCGGGTGGGCGAATCAGAATAGTTCAGTAAATGATTTAAAATCATTTCTACCCTATTTAGCTGCTTTTTTAAGCGGATTAGCCATTTTTCAATTTCCGATCAAATTCGATGAAACAAAAGGTGAATGGTTCAATTTTAGTTGGGATAAAAAGATATTTTTTCTTTCTATTTCTGTAGGATTAATGGTATGCGCGATTGTTTTGGGTTTTTATATGGATGACCCCATCATTAGTACAGCTAGTATTGTATCATTACCTTTCCCAATGATTGCACTCTTGTGGTCAAGCCATGTACGACATTTACAGAGAGCTCGATTTTATCCATTGTTCATTTTATCCATGTTCCTTTGTGTCCGAGCACCATGGTTTCTAATCCCATTAGCAGGATTATTTTACACACTTCGGATAGTGAATTATTTCAGGTATGGAATTGTTTTTCCTTCCTTCGGTGTTGACCTCCCAGACGAAATTTAAGGATGTTTGATGTCATTATTGTGGGTGCGGGTCCTGCCGGCACTACTGCTGCGTTGTATGCGCATCGGCTGGGCTTAAACTGTATTTTATTGGATAAGGCGCTTTTCCCGAGGGATAAGATATGTGGTGATGCATTATCTGGGAAAAGTGTCCGCATTATGCGGGAATTGAATCTCTTGGATGAAGTAGAAAAATTGGATGGCTCCGAAATCAACCGAATTACATTTGGAAGTCCTAGTAATAAACAATTCGATATTAATCTACAAGGAACAAAAAATAGGGATAAAATTACTAAAGGGTTTGTTATTCCAAGGGAAATCTTCGATAATTATATGTTTGAAAAAGCTGACGCTGTTACAGAAACCCGACAGGGATTCTCCGTCAAAGATCTTATCATCGAAAATGACTGTGTTATGGGTATTATTGGAAAAACAAAAAATGGAGTTGAAGAAGAAATTCGAGCTCCAATTGTCATGGGTTGCGATGGGTGTAACTCAATTGTTGCAAGAAAACTTGGACTTTACGAGATGGATATGGAAAATACTTCTGTTGCAGTCCGGTGTTATTATGAAGGTGTGAAAGGATTAACAGACCAGATCGAGCTCCATTATGTGAAGGAAGTAAATCCAGGTTATTTTTGGCTTTTCCCCGCAGGTGAAAGAAGAGCCAATATCGGAATCGGATTAAGTAAAAGTGATATGAAAAAGGAAAAACGCACCCTTAGACAAATTATGGATGAGGTTACTCAAACTGAATATTTTAAAGAAAGATTTTCGGATGCGAAACAACTAGAGCGTCCCGTAGGATGGAATTTGCCTCTTGGTAGTATCCATCGAAAAAATCATGGTAATGGATTTATGCTTCTAGGAGATGCAGCTGGACTGGTCGATCCATTTACTGGAGAGGGTATTGGGAATGCCATGGTCTCAGGACAATATGCTATGGAAATAGCCGCAAAATGTAAAAAAACAGGTAATTTTTCAGAAAGTGCTTTGGCTGAATATGATGTATTACTTTGGGAAGAAGTGGGAAAGGAGTTAAGAACAAGCACTAAATTACAAAGTCTGGCCCAATCTAAATTTCTATTGAATTTTGTAATTAACCGAGCATCAAGAAACGAGGAAGTTCAAAATATTATTTCCGGGATGTTATCTCATGAAATCCCAAAAGATGAACTCTCGAGCCCGTTATTTTATTTTAAAATTCTCTTATCATAATTGGGTCATCCTTTGGACAGAAAATCTCTTCTCAAAATACTCAATTTATCCCGTTTTACTGCTTTCGATTTTGAAACTACAGGTCTGGATCCGGGTAACGACCGCATTATAGAAATTGCGGCTATTCGTTTCGAAGATGGCGAGATAACAGATCGATATGTAGAATTAATCAATCCTGAAAGACCCATATCTGGAATGATCACAGAAATTACCGGTATTTCAAATAAAATGGTTCAAAATGCACCTACAGAAGAAACTATCATTGATGATTTTTTATATTTTCTGGGGAATGATCCTTTGGTGGCTCACAATATTCATTTTGATGAACAATTTTTATCAGTAATGTGTGATCGACTTGGTAGAAATAAAGGTGAAAATACTAATTATGATACTCTCCAACTATCACGGAGTTTATTTTTTGACCAACCTGTATTCAATTTAGGTGCATTATCTGAATATTTTGGTTTGTCTGCTAAAGGGGCACACAGAGCAGAAAAGGATACCGAAAATACTGGATTGATCTTTTTGGAAATGTTAGATGAATTAAGCACCTATCCTTTAGAAATGATCTCAAAAGTCATTGCATTGACAAAGGGATCCGATATTCCGAACCAGCAATTATATATTGACATCGGTAATGAATTGACACGATTGGGAGATTTGAAATCAGGATTAAACTCATCTGGTCAAATACATGATTTCAAATGGAATACATACCGTTGTAACGGATCACGTGATATTGATCAAATCAAAGCAGATGATGTTTTTGGTCCTAATGGACTTTTGAAAAATGTTCATCCAAATTTTGAAAGCAGACCCAATCAGGTTAAATATGCTGCATTGGCAGAAGAAACTTTAACCCAAGAAATGGGTGTCGGTGTGGCAGAAGCAGGAACAGGGCTTGGGAAATCAATGGCATACTTGTTTGGCGCTTTTAAAAATTCATTGAATGTTGAACAAGATGGACCAACCGTGGTTGCTTGCCATACAAAGCATCTTCAGGATCAATTATTTTATAAAGATCTGCCACAACTGGCTGAAACATTGGATGTACCTATCAAGGCAGTTATGATGAAAGGAAGAAATAATTATATTTGCAAAACGCGATTTGATTGGTTGATTTCAGATGTAAAAGCACTCGATAGTTTGGACGTAGAAGCGTTAATTCCTATTTTATTTTGGATGTATTGGACAAAAACTGGAGATTTATCAGAATGCTCAGGTTTTTTTAATGCACGGAGAACGTGGTTAAAATCCACTTTTTGTAGTGAACCGGGTTTTTGTACAGGTGATGTTTGTAATCGAAATGATGGGTGTTATGATGGGAAATTAAAAAAAGCAATTTTCCGTGCGCATATTATTGTTGTAAACCACTCACTGTTAATGACAGATGCCGCCCAACCAGGGTTTCTACCTGATTTCAATTCTGTCATAGTTGATGAGGCCCACAATCTTGTGAAATCTGCCTACCAACAATTCAAGACAAAATGGAGTGAGCAAGAAACATCTTATTTACTCCAAACAGTTGATCCATCATTTCCACGGTCTGCCCGTTGGAATAATATTTTACATAAAATAAGTGAATTGGAACCGAGCATTGGAAATCTGCGCGATGATCTAAAAGAATCGGTAAAACAAGCCCAAAAATGTTTAAAAGATTTTATGCTAGCTTTATCAGAAGACAATCATAACAGATTCACACCAGCAAAAGCCTATCAAGATAAACCAATTTTAGGTCTATTGGAAAAAGTATATGCACCAGTTACGCTAGAGATCCACGGCATGAAGAAAAGTTTAGAACATGTCGTTTCTATTTTAGAAAAAATCCGAAAATCTGTTTTGGAAATGGATCCATCCCGTACCGATTATTCTGTCCTACATTCTGTATTAGACCGTGGTTTGGAAACCACCAGCAGTCTGATGAATTCCTTGATACGTTTGACGGAGAATCAGGATAATGACTGGGTCTATTGGATGGAGGGGGAATATAGAAGCCCTAATACATCCAAAGAGAAGTTGATCATTTCACTACATGCTTCCTTGGTTGATGTTGCGGAAACATTAAAGGAACAATTTTTTAAACGGTTTGATTATTGCTTATTAACATCCGCAACACTTAAAGTGAACAATTCATTTAGTTACTTTGTGCGACGAATAGGTTTAGAGGATAGTGATAGAGTAATAACTAAAGAATTACTTAGTCCTTTTCTATATAATGAACAGGTCACTTATCACCAATATGGTGGTGCTCGAGAAATATCTACAGACCCCACCATGATTGGAGAATTAGTTTATCATTTACATAAAACGCTTGGTAAAAGGACAATGGTGCTTTTTACATCAAAAAAAGCATTAACTGATACTGCAAATTACTTAAAAGAAAAACCGGGTGGACGGGATTTGCCATTATTCGCTCAGACCCGCGGTGCATCAAGACCTGGCATTATTAAAGGGATGCATCAGCATCCAAATGGAATTTTATTTGGAACTAACAGTTTCTGGGAAGGGGTCGATCTCCCAGGAAACCTTTTAGAGATTTTAATTCTGGTGAAACTTCCTTTCGATGTGCCATCAGAACCTTTGGTAAAATCTTATTCAGAATTTGTGAGTCAAATCGGTGGAAATAGCTTTATGGAGTATACGGTCCCTGAATGTGCCATCCGTTTTCGCCAAGGTTTCGGCCGATTGATTCGTACAACTTATGATGCTGGAAAATTTATTTGTCTTGATAACCGTATTGTCACCAAACGATATGGCCAGGTTTTTGCTAGATCCTTACCTGTTGAAATGACAACTTTCTCTGAGATGGATTCGATCCGATAATCTTTTTTTCTGTCGTTTGATTAAAATCAAACAAAATCATAGATTCGTAGATGAAAATACTACGTATTTCTACCCGTTCATATTCTTATCGAGATTTCGCTCATCTTTTTAATGGGCCAGTCTGCGTCACTCTGACAAAAAACTCCCTTCATAATCTCAAACAGTCACATAAGCGTCTTCTCGCAAAAATAAATACAGGCGAAACGATCTATGGGGTCAATACCGGATTCGGGAATTTGAGTAATATTAAAATAGATCCTAAAGACCAAAAAGATCTTCAACTCAATTTAGTGCGAAGTCATGCTTCCGGTGTAGGTAATCCTCTTGAACCTGGATTAATTCGTACTATTTTTGTTCTAAAACTCCTGACATATGTAAAAGGATATAGTGGTATTAGGTCAGCCGTAGCAGAAAAAATTGTCCAATTTTTAAATCATGATATTCTCCCCGTCATTCCTGAAAAAGGCTCTGTAGGAGCCAGTGGTGACCTAGCACCCTTGGGACACATGGCTCTAGCTCTCATTGGCGAAGGTAAAGTATTTTACAACGGAAAGGAAATAACAACAAAAACGGCACTTTCAAAAGCCAAAATAAAACCTTTAGTATTACAACAAAAAGAAGGCTTGAGTCTTATTAATGGTACACAAGTTTCCACAGCTCTGGCCATTAAATCCTTATTGGATGGAGATTTATTATTAAAAACAGCAGATATTGCAGGCGCACTTTCAGTGGAAAATAGCTATGCTAGTCGAAAAGTTTTTCAAAAGAAAATTCATGCATTAAAAAATCATCCCGGACAGCAATCTGCAGCCAGCAATGTGTATAAACTCTTAAATGGGAGCAAGATCGTAAAATCTCATTCGAATTGCGGTATTGTTCAGGATCCATACAGTTTTCGCTGTATTCCTCATATTCACGGGGCTTCCAGGGATGGATTTACTCGGGCAGCAAATATGATCGATAATGAAATCAATAGTGTCAGCGATAATCCAATAGTTTTAGAAAATGGTGATATAGTCAATTCCGGCCATTTCCATGGAGAGCATCTTGCACAGGCAATGGACTTTTTAGCGATTTCATTTTGTGAATTGGGTGCTGTTTCTGAAAGACGTACTCATTTTTTTATGAAAGGTGTGGAAGGTATATTTGATCTCTTTGTGACCAGATCACCTGGTGTTGAATCTGGCTATATGATCGCCCATGTAACTGCATCTGCTTTGGTATCGGAGAATAAGACCTTGGCACATCCAGCCAGCGTGGATTCACTTCCAACATCTGGTGGACTGGAAGATCTTGTGAGTATGGCACCTTGGGCTGGACAAAAACTATTGCAAATTCAACATAATTTACGGCACATTCTTGCGGTGGAATTACTTGTAGCGGGTGCTGCAAATCAAATTGCATCTCCAAATCTCACACCAGGGAAAGGAATATTACCTATCCTGAATATTCTTAAATCTTTGTGTAAGTATCAGAATGGGGATCGTACTCTTTCTGGAGAGATCGAATTAATTGCAAAAAAAATTAAATGTGGCGAATTTGTACACGCCGTAACTAAAAACATTATTTTGGAGTAACTGTGAAAAATCGTCCCCCTTTTAAACAAGCCCTGACATTTGATGATGTTCTTCTTGTTCCGCAGGCATCCACTGTTCTACCGCGGGACGTAGAACTTCAAACTCGATTAACAAGAGACATTACCTTAAATATCCCCATTTTAAGTGCTGCTATGGACACGGTAACCGAAAGTAAAATGGCGATTGCACTGGCACGAACGGGTGGGTTGGGTATCATTCATAAGAATTTAACTATTGAGGATCAGGCAAAAATTGTTGATCGTGTTAAGAGATCTGAAAGTGGAATGATCTTAAATCCTGTTACTATCAGCGCTGGTTCTTCGATTGGAGGAGCTAAAAAGATCATGGCTCAATTTAAAATTAGTGGGCTCCCAGTCGTAGATGATGATCGCTTGGTCGGAATATTAACTAATCGAGATATCAGATTCGAAACAGATAATTCCCTTAAAGTCTCTGACAGAATGACGTCGGAAAACCTTATTACTGTCCCCACTGGAACTTCTTTGGATAAATCCAAGGAAATCTTACAAGAGCACCGTATCGAAAAATTACTGGTCGTTAATAAAGATGCAAAACTTACAGGCCTTATTACAGTAAAGGATATCCAGAAAAAAGAAGATTATCCTAATGCCTGCAAAGATAAAAATGGTCGTCTCCGTGTGGGAGCTGCAATAGGTGTATCAGCAGATGCTTTTGACCGAGCCGGAGCGTTAGCGGATGTAGAAGTAGATGCAATCTTCATTGATACTGCCCATGGTCATTCCCAAGGAGTATTGAAATCCATTGCACATATTAAAAAATTATATTCAAATCTTGTAGTTATTGCAGGGAATGTGGCTACAGGCGATGGGACAAAAGCGCTTATCGATGCTGGTGTGGATGGTGTAAAAGTTGGGATTGGTGCAGGTGCAAGCTGCACAACTCGTATGATTGCTGGTGTAGGTGTTCCCCAATTAACTGCTATCATGGATGGTGTGGACATTGCGAAGGGTTTTGGTATTCCGGTCATTGCTGATGGTGGAATTCGTTATAGTGGCGATGTTGCAAAGGCATTAGCTGCAGGGGCAGATTCAGTTATGCTTGGGAGCTTACTTGCTGGGATGGACGAAAGCCCTGGTGAAACAATTTTATATGAAGGACGACAATATAAATCTTATCGTGGGATGGGATCTATGGGTGCCATGGAAAAAGGTAGCGGCGATCGATATTTCCAAGAGGGTGCGGAAGCAACAAAATTGGTTCCTGAAGGGATTGAAGGAATGGTTCCCTATCGTGGTTCAGTTAGAAACACGATTCATCAATTGATTGGTGGTGTCAGATCATCAATGGGGTATTGTGGATGTAAAACGATAGCAGAATTTGGAGAAAGATCAAATTTTGTTCAAATCACTGCGGCAGGAATAAAAGAAAATCACCCACATGATGTTCGAATAGTCAAGGAAGCGCCTAACTATCAGGTCTCAGATGGGTGACCAATTATCTGTCTGAGTAAAGATTAACTCAGAGAGTTGACGTGACGAGTAATTTGTGCCTTTCGACGTGAACCCGTATTTTTATGAATAAGATTCTTACTCACTGCTTTATCAATAATACTTACTGCTTCACCATATGCTTTATCTGCATCGGCTTTGGTTGTTGTTGATAAAACGTTTTTAATATGCGTGCGAAGACGAGACATGCTATCAATATTTCTTGCGCGTCTTTTTATATCTTGGCGTTCCCGCTTTATTTGTTGCGGATGTCTATCCATTTAGTAAAATTCCTTTAGTTTAAAGCCCGCAATATTACACTATCATGAAATTCAGAGTCAATAAACTGTTTACAATATTATGAGCATCAAAATCATAGTATTTATGTGGCAAAATTTTAGCTTATTTACTATTAATAATTCAATGCATATAAAATTTGAAAATAACCTAGTTCATGGTATTTTTTTAGTATGAAGAAGATCAAACTTTTACAATCTGTCTCACTCTTTTGGGATTTAACTGAAGAAGAACTGGGATATATATCGGAAAAAATGGTTTCGAAACATTATGATGCAGGGCAAATGATCCTATTGGAAGCGTCAGAAGGAGAACAATGTTTTTTTGTAACGGAGGGCAGTGTCAAGATCACCCGATTAAGTAAGAAAGGGCGGGAGGCCATTCTTGCAATATTAAGTGATGGTGATTTTTTTGGTGAAATGTCACTCTTGGATGGTGAATTCCGTTCTGCAAATGTGGTGGCACTGGATGACACGGAAGTTTTAACATTGAACCGAAATGATTTTTTACTCGTTTTAAAAAATTATCCACAGATTGCTATCCGGCTTTTAAAGGAAATGGCACATCGTTTACGAAAAAGTGATCGTCAGATAGCTAGTTTATCTTTAAGTGATGCTGAAAAACGAATAGCAATGTGTATCCTTCGCATTGCGGATGAGAAGGGTGTGATTAAGAAAGGGCAGGTGAGTATCCCAAAAATACCCATCCAGCAGGATATAGCTAATATGTCAGGCACATCTAGGGAAACGGTGTCACGCACATTGAAATTGTTGGTAAAAGAAGGATTTGTCCAACGAAACGGCAAAGAACTTATTATTTATGATTATAATCGATTTGTTGAGGAGTTTGATTCTTAGATGCCCAATGCATTGATTTCGGGAATCCTAGAAAATGATACTCGCTCAATTTCAAAAGCCATTACCCGAATTGAGAATAATCAACGTATCCCTGATTCTTTTTACAGTGATCTCCATGCAAGTTCATCCGGATCTATTCGGATAGGAATCACGGGTCCACCTGGGTCTGGAAAAAGCACTCTCACTAATGAATTGATCGAAACGTGCCTTTCAAAAAATAAAACCGTAGGCGTGATTGCTGTTGACCCAACAAGCCCCTTCACGGGTGGTGCCCTATTAGGCGATCGCGTCCGGATGAATAAATATTTATGGGACAACAGAGTATTTATCCGCAGTATGGGTAGTCATGGAGATTTGGGTGGCTTAGCTAGAAAAGCCCAGGAAGCAGGTGACGTATTGGCTGCTAGTGGGAAAGATTTTATTTTATTTGAAACAGTCGGTGTGGGGCAAGGTGAGCATGATGTAGCAAAGGCAGCGGACATAACGGTGGTAGTGCTAGTCCCAGAATCTGGAGATGAGATTCAACTCATGAAAGCTGGGCTTATTGAGATCGCAGATATATTTGTGATCAATAAGTCAGATCGGGATGGTGCAAATAGATTAGCATCGCTCTTAAAAAATATTCTCCATAATTTTACAACTCGTGGCAAATTAGAACCACCAGTTTTCAATACAGTTGCAAATCAAGGTCACGGCATTATTGAACTATTTATGGGAATTCAAGATCATTTAAAATTAATGACTGAGAGTGGCATGCTAGATGATCGTCGGTTAAGTAGATATCGATATAGAGTGTCTGACCTTATACGTGTTAGGTTGGAAGATGCGTTCTGGACGGTAGAAAAAAGATCGCTTTTAGATCAATTAACACAAACATTAAGCTCCATTCAAACTGCACCTGTAATTCTAGCACAACAATTATTGGATCGCCAACAAGATGAGTTCTAAAGTTCCAAAGGAGATGGGATTTCTTGACCATCTTGAAGAATTGAGATGGCGTTTTATTAAATCTCTACTGGCAATTGTTATCGGCTCTGCTGTTTCATTTGGATATATTGATCGGATTTTGGAAATTCTTCTTTATCCAACAAGAAACACAACAAATTCCATAAACCTCCAGGTTTTGTCGGTTCAAGGAATGTTTTTAATTAAATGGTTCATTTCCTTTATTTCCGGATTGATCATAGCCCTCCCCATTTTGATCTATCAGTTTTGGAGATTTGTTGCACCAGGGCTTAAGATCAATGAAAAAAAATATGCATTTCCAGTAGTTTTTTTCGCTTTTACATCATTTATAATTGGAGTCTTATTTGGATATTTTATTTTAATTCCATTTTCATTAGAATTTTTCAGTGGTATCAGTTCAGGGCATGTGGAAAATAATTTTTCTATTCAATATTATTTCAGTTTTCTCACATGGCTCATCTTAGGTTCAGGGTTAATTTTTCAACTGCCAGTGGTTTCTCTTCTTTTGTCTGCCATTGGTGTATTGACACCGCCATTCATGCGTAATTATCGTCGGCATTCAATCATAGTTATTATGGTTTTATCATCATTTATTACACCACCAGACCCAATTTCCATGTTGATTATGGCATTTCCACTCATTTTACTTTATGAGTTAAGTATTGGTGTTTCGTGGATGGTTAATCGCAATAAAACTTGATTATACTGAATCATCATAGATTAATTAACCCTATGCATATAGAAAAAAGAAAAATAATTTATGCATTAGGATTTCCGAAAGGTTCTCCAGATTCTTAGGTAATTTTAACACCATCATGCATAAAGATTTGATAACATTAAAAAAGATCACGGCACCAATTCTTGATGATTTAAAGATTTTCCAACAGGAGTTTGAAAATGCTTTGAAGTCAGAAGTGCGTCTCATCAATTCTATTTCCAAATATATGATTCGGAATCGTGGGAAAAATATCCGTCCAATACTTACAATCTTATCTGCCAGATTGTGTGGAGAACCAACCTTCAATAGTTATAGAGCTGCTGCTATGATGGAACTTCTCCATATTGCAACATTAATACACGATGATGTGGTGGATGATGCGAACCTTCGTCGTGGGAGACCCTCAATAAACCAAGTTTGGAAAAATAAAATATCAGTTTTGATGGGTGATTTTATTTTAAGTAAAGCTCTCATTAATATGATTGGTATTAAAGATTTTGATGCTCTGGAGCAAATTTCAAATACAGCTGAAAAATTGAGTGCAGGTGAAATTCTACAAATTGAAAAAAGTATCACAAAATCAATGACAGAAGATGTTTATTTTGATATGATTAACCAGAAGACAGCTTCCTTGATTGCAACCAGTTGTGAATTGGGGGCAATCACAACCTCCAAAACAGATCAGGACAGGAAAGCTACTTTTAATTTTGGGGAAAACCTTGGTATGGCTTTTCAGATCAAAGATGACCTTTTTGATTTGTTAGGAAAAGAAACAGATACGGGGAAAAATAGCGGAGGAGATGTGAAAAAAAACTTGATGACACTGCCTTTAATATTTTCTTATTCCCATATGACAAAATCTGAAAATCGACAGTTAAAAAAATTAATGAGTGCAAAAAAGAAAACTAAAAAGATTCTGACAGATATTCGCGGTATGATTGATGAATCAGGTGGATTCGAATATTCAAAAAAGAAATTAGATTATTTTTCAAATAAAGCTTTGGATGCTATTTCGATTTACCCAAACACGCCTGTAAAACAATCCTTATCTGATCTCGTCGCATTTAACGCACTTCGGGTCAAATAAAACCATGGCTTTCGATCAGAAAATTCTGATCATCAGATTCAGTTCAATCGGAGATATTGTACTTACCACATCTCCATTGAAAACGATCCGTAATGCGTTTCCGAATGCACAAATCAGTTATTTAACGCTGGAGCACTTTGTACCTCTTCTAGAATTTCATCCTGATATAGATAGACTCATCCCATTGAGTAAAAATATGACAGGAACGAATCTTTGGGAGTTTAGTGATTACATTCGAAAACAGAATTATTCCACTATATTTGATCTTCATAATTCCCTTCGTTCAAATATTATTACTCTCAGAACGACAAGGCCAGTCCTGCAGTTAAAAAAACCAAGATGGAATCGTTTTATGTTATTTCAATTCCACCAAAATATATTTGCAGATGATTTCTCCACTAGAAAAATGTATCACGAACATTTAGGAAGGATCTGGCAGGAAGGCGATGAAATTCCAAACACATCTTTAAAGGTCACAAACCATGAAAAAAATGAAGCATTAAGTTTTGTGGGAGAAGATTCTTATATCACACTGATTCCTGGTGCGGCGTGGGGGCAAAAACAATGGTCATCGGATAAATATATTGAATTAATCCAGGATATTAACTTTTCAGTCGTTTTACTTGGAGAAAAGAAAGATAAGATATGTTTCCAAATTGCAAATAAAGTACCATCTGTCATTAATTTGGCTGGCAAAACATCTTTGCGACAAGCTTTGGCTATTTTATCAAATTCTACACACGTAATAGGGAGTGATACTGGATTGACCCATGCTGCGGAAGCGCTGCGTATTCCTGTGTCTATGATCCTAGGACCCACGTCCCAAGAGACAGGTGCTGGTGTTCATTTAGAAATTTCCCGGAATATTGAAATGAACCTCTGGTGTCGACCTTGTTCGCAAAATGGTAAACGGCCGTGTTATCGAAAAAATCAGGTGTGTATGGATTCCATATCGGTGGCTGATGTTATTCAATCAGTACCCTCGGTATAAAATATGAAACTGATTTGGTTTTTTAGTTATAATTTTATCTTTTACCCCATAATTTTTGTTTTAGGGTTAATTTTTTCTCTTTTTAATTCAAAATTTAGACAAGGAGTTTCGGGACGATTTCGCTCCCAATCAGATTTAAAAAAATACTTTAATTCAATATCTACTAACGCAGATATTTATTGGTTTCATGCAGCAAGTTTGGGAGAATTCTATCAGGTGAAGCCTGTATTGGAAGGATTAAAGAATGTTGAACCGGAGTGTGTAGCTATTGTGAGTTTTTCTTCGCCGTCGGGATATGATAATGCCAAGAGTGATTATATTGATCTCCGAATCTATATGCCGTTTGATTTTTTATGGAGTGTCAGGAGAGCATTAAAAATCACACGACCCAAAAAGGTAATATTTGCTTCCTATGACATTTGGCCTAATATGGTTTGGATTGCTGAAAAAAGAAACATCCATACTAATATTTTTGCTGCACGGATAAAAGACGGATCCCTAAAACTTAAATCAGGATTTTTTTCTTTTCACAAATCAGTTTATCAATCTATATCAACAATTTATACAGTTGCAGAAAAAGATTATAAAAATATGCAGTTAATTATAGATGATTCAAGCATACCAGTTTTACGAGCCTTAGGAAATCCTCGGTACGATATGGTAATGAAAACTGCTGAT
>CAZYLQ010000035.1:0-14620 GCA_964648395.1 uncultured bacterium
ATGTGAGCAATAACACAGGTTTAACATTCCTGAGTTGCTCTGTGAATCAATTGACCGCTCTGGATGTGAGCGCTAATACAGCCTTAACCGCCCTGTCCTGCGATAATAATGCAATAACCGCTCTGGATGTCAGTGTTAACACAGCCTTAACAATCCTATCCTCCGGTAATAATGATCTAACCGCTCTGGATGTGAGTGCTAATACAGCCTTAACCACCCTGTACTGCAATGATAATCAATTAACCAGCCTGGATGTAAGCAATAACACGGCCTTAATCGAATTCCGTTGCGATGTTAATCAATTAACCTACTTGAATATGAGAAATGGGGTCACGGATCAGTTAACCTTGTTTAATGCAACGAATAATTCCCTTGATTGTATTGAAGTGAATGCAGAAGATGTTGATTATGCTACAACCAATTGGACCAATGAAAATGGTAATATTGATGATGGGGTCATATTTGCCAATTTTTGTTCTTCTAATCCTAACTATACTTATGTACCCGATGACAATTTCGCGCAGGCGCTAATTGATCTTGGTTATGATGATGTTATAGATGATTATGTTTTAACAGCGAACATCAGCAGTGTTACCAGCCTGGATGTCAGCGATAAAGAGATCAGTGATCTCACGGGAATTGAAGATTTTACGGCTTTAACAACCCTGAGCTGTAATAGTAATCAATTGACCACTCTGGATGTGAGCAATAACACAGGTTTAACATTCCTGAGTTGCTCTGTGAATCAATTGACCGCTCTGGATGTGAGCGCTAATACAGCCTTAACCGCCCTGTCCTGCGATAATAATGCAATAACCGCTCTGGATGTCAGTGTTAACACAGCCTTAACAATCCTATCCTCCGGTAATAATGATCTAACCGCTCTGGATGTGAGTGCTAATACAGCCTTAACCACCCTGTACTGCAATGATAATCAATTAACCAGCCTGGATGTGAGCAATAACACAGGTTTAACATTCCTGAGTTGCTCTGTGAATCAATTGACCGCTCTGGATGTGAGCAATAATACATTATTAGAACACTTTAGTACTCAGAATAATAACATCACCAGCCTGGATGTAAGCAATAACACGGCCTTAATCGAATTCCGTTGCGATGTTAATCAATTAACCTACTTGAATATGAGAAATGGGGTCACGGATCAGTTAACCTTGTTTAATGCAACGAATAATTCCCTTGATTGTATTGAAGTGAATGCAGAAGATGTTGATTATGCTACAACCAATTGGACCAATGAAAATGGTAATATTGATGATGGGGTCATATTTGGAGGATCTTGTTCTCCTCCAGATATTGTAAATATTCAGCTTGATGATGATCCTGGAGATGGGGAAGAACTAGATATCACAGTAGAAATATCAGATGAGAATGATATCGATGTTGTCACCTTATATTATCAGCAAGGATGCAGTGAGTACACATCTGTTATCATGTCCGGCAGTGTAAACAGTTATACGGGCACTATACCCGGCAGTGCAGTGACCTTGAATGGGTTGTTGTATTTTATCGTAGCCCGGAATACTCTGGGATACAGCTCCACCAGCGATATATTTTGTATCGATGTTAGGTTCAATAGCGGGAGCCTTACCACCGGCTCTTTAACAAGCAGTGCCTATCCCAGCGGCCTGCCCATGGACAAGTGGCGTTTGCTTTCTATACCAGCTGTTTTAGATGATAGTAGTGTGTCGCAGGTGATCGGTGATGAATTGGGCACACAGGATGATAATGTGTGGCGGCTGTTTGAATATAACGAAGGCACAGGATTATTCAATGATAACCCGGGACAGTTTACACCGGGTGATTCCTACTGGCTCTACCAGCGCGTAGGTAATAACCTGTCACTGTCTGCGCCTGCAGGACAGACGGGTAATATGTGTGGTACCAATCTGACCATTAAACCGGGCTGGAACCTGATCGGATCTCCCTATTCTTTTTCCTTACCGTTGGTTTTGGATCCAGTACAATTCTATGGCCCGATCGCCTATGGAGTTGAAGCTGATGAATGGAGCAGAGTGATATCAGAGATGGATCCCTGGAATGGCTATGCGGTCTATAATCGCACATCCAATGACCTGAATATTTCGCTAGATCCAACTGGATGCGATACCGTTCCTCTGGCCCGGACCTTGGATAAAGAAGAAGGCTGGCTTATAACCCTTCAGGCCTGGGGGAATGAATACCAGGACAGGTTTAACACGATTGGTGCGCTCTCAGGAGCCCATGATCAGTTGGACTGGCACGATAACCCTGAGATCAGAGCCCCGGAAAGGTTTGTGTCTCTGTTTTTCAAGATACCGGATGAAGAGCAGGAGCATCTGTTTACATCAGATATTCGAGCGTTGGATGGTAAACTTAAGATCTGGGATACCCATATCAGGAGCACTGCTATGGGAAGTGGCGTAACCCTTTCCTGGCACCCTGACCAGGCTCTGCCAGCAGGTCTTTCGGTGCAGTTGCTGGATCTGAATACCCGCACTGTTGTGGATATGGTATCAAGTGATTATTTGGTACTTGGGCATCTGGACACACGGTATGATCGCCAGCTAAAGATTATCGCCGGTGATCCGGCTTCGGTTTTCCTAGCAGTTGATGATATTCTGTCGCAGGTACCTGAAGAGCTTTTCATACAGGGGAACTACCCGAACCCTTTTAACCCAATTACTACGATCAGGTTCGGTTTACCTGAGCCCCGCAGGGTGAACTTGACCATAGTGAACATGCTGGGTCAGGAAGTGGTGGATCTTTTGAATGGCTGGAAGAGTATTGGTCATCATGAGATCCGCTGGCAGAGCTTGGACAATCAAGGAGTGCCGGTGGCATCTGGTGTCTACTTTGCCGTATTAAGAGATGGGATTAGTATTGATGTTCGGAAAATGATTTTATTGAAATAATTCTGAGAATGGTATTCAACTTCAATCTACAGCTCCGCGAAGCATGGTAGAATCTTGGCTCCATTATCACTGCATTAAATGGCCTTTTGTTGCCCGATTTGTAATAAAGTAGTAGAAACACCGCATAAAATCATGGGGTTCTTCGTCGACAAATTTCGCGTAGCGGAGGAGGGACTCGAACCCCCGACACCCGGATTATGATTCCGGTGCTCTAACCAGCTGAGCTACTCCGCCATAAATTTTGTTTATTACGCCAAATTCTAGTAGAAAAAAGCCAGTAAAATTAAGTGGAAATTTCACTCAAAACTAACTGGAATTCGTTGATAAAATTTAACATTATCCCTGAAATTTCACATGTAATTTCTGACGCAAATTTTTGAATGAAGGAGTAAGAAATGTATTCATCCATTGATCAATTTATGGATACTGTCCGCAGTAGAAATGCTGGCGAGGTAGAGTTTCACCAAGCTGTCCATGAGGTTGTAGAATCTCTTTGGGATTTTTTACAGGATAATCCCACTTATTTACATGCAAAAATTTTAGATCGAATTATTGAACCCGAGCGGGTAATCCAATTTAGAGTTCCTTGGAGAAATGACCGAGGAGAGGTAGAAGTAAATCGTGGATTCCGTGTGGAATTCAATTCCGCCATTGGACCCTATAAGGGGGGACTTCGGTTTCATCCATCTGTCAATCTATCTATTTTAAAATTCCTTGGGTTTGAGCAGGTTTTTAAAAATAGTTTAACTACACTTCCTATGGGCGGTGGAAAAGGTGGGTCTGATTTTGATCCAAAAGGAAAATCTGATAACGAGGTAATGAGTTTTTGCCAAAGTTTTATGACAGAACTCTGTCGCCATATTGGTGCGGTTACAGATGTGCCCGCTGGTGATATTGGCGTTGGCGGCCGTGAAATTGGTTACATGTTTGGTCAATATAAAAGGATACGGAATGAATTTACCGGGGTCTTAACCGGAAAAGGTCTCAATTGGGGTGGTTCTTTGATTCGACCCGAAGCCACGGGATACGGATGCGTTTATTTTGCTGAAGAAATGTTAAAACACGTCGGAGACAGTTTTAATGGAAAAACTGTGGTAGTATCCGGTTCAGGAAATGTTGCCCAATTTGCTACTCAAAAGGCAACTGAACTTGGAGCAAAAGTTGTGACATTATCAGATTCATCGGGCTCAATCCATGATGAAAATGGTATTGATTCTGATAAGTTAGCCTGGGTTATGGATCTGAAGAATAATCGCCGTGGACGGATTAAAGAATATGCTGATGAATTTGGAGTAACCTACCTTGAGAGTCAGCGATCCTGGTCTGTTTCATGTGATATTGCATTGCCCTGTGCGACTCAAAATGAGATTAATGGTGACAATGCCAAAACGATGATTTCTAATGGATGTAAAGTTGTGTCAGAAGGTGCAAACATGCCGACAGACCCAGACGCAGTGAATATATTTTTAGATGCTGGTATTTTATTTGGGCCAGGAAAAGCAGCCAATGCAGGCGGTGTAGCAACCAGTGGATTAGAAATGAGTCAAAATAGTATGCGATTGAATTGGAGCAGAGAAGAAGTTGATAGCAAACTTCATACTATTATGAAAAATATCCATGAAGCATGTGTGATCCATGGTGCTGAGAATGGAAGTGTAAATTATGTAAAGGGCGCAAATATTGCAGGATTTATTAAAATTGCAGACTCCATGTTGGACCAAGGTGTAGTATAAATATATAGTTCGCCATTTTGAATCCATAATTTTATGGACTTGGTAATCTGTTAGGTAACGAACAAAACGAAATAACGGCGACGCTTTGTGCATCAGAATATTAGCAATTAATCAGATTCCGCTAGACTCCTCTTCATCCATCATTTCCGGTGTGTCCGGTTTAGGTTGATATATAATCCCAGCACCGGTCATTCCGTTTAATGTTGCCAAAAAAGGCTGATTAAATTGATACCAGTCCACATATTGCCCAGAATGTTTCAAATTATCGCTAGATAACCAATCTAGATTTAAAATATCATTCCTTCTTTTAGGATCGATGGTGATGTAAGCTACATGTAGACTGGTAATGTTTTGGAAAAAATGACTTCCGAAAGATGGATCTACTGGCATATCCTTCCTTCCAACTTCAATAATGATTTTTGCCTGCGAAATCTGTCTCCAGTTGACGGGAATTCCCAGCCATGGATCTGCTGATCCCCATCTACCTGGACCCGAAAGAATATAATTTTCTTTCAAACCAAATTTCTGGTTAATCTTTTCTACTTCTATTGCAATTTCGGGTGTTTTTGCAGGATCAAATGAATCATGTCGCACAACAATCAAATCTTGGATTTGATCAATTTTCCCATCTCCCAAGGTGATATGACTTTTACAAAATACTTCTACATCTGTTGAATTAGTTTGAATTGATTTTAATCCTGTTAATACAATGGGTTTAATCTGTAATAGGCAAAATTCAGGTTTTTTATTTTTATATATATTGACAGCAAATTCAATTTCAATTGGACATCCCATGGCTGCTTTTCCCAAAGACAAAATCCGTTTGGAAATTTTAGCAAGGTGAATCATATTCCATTTTAATATAGGAGCGAAAGAGACGACCCGAGTTCCAGATTTAGACAAGGAATCTCGGAGGGTATTGTCATCATTGGAGATTACGCTACCAAGCCATTTGAGGGCGCCATCCTCTTCAGCGTTTTTTATGGAATAGGTATGTAGATCTTCATGAGAATTATTCTCAGATGCTTTAAGTTGTAATCCATAAAACTGGTTTTGAGAATTTTGCTTTGTTGCTTTCACTGAATAAAATTGGGGCAGGATCAAAGGATATTCTGGAGATATTCTAAGACATTTTTCACCATCTACAATTGTCCTGCCAAATCCCAATGCAAGGTAGGCCACACCCTCGTCACGTTTCATATAAGAAACCGGGTAATAATTAATACTTTTTAAAACACCGCTGAATGTTGGATAAAACCGCTTGCTTTTGTAAGACTGGCCTACAATTTCTTGAATGACAACAGCCATTTTTTCTTCTTCGATCCTATGGCCCGTAGAGTCCAATAATGATTTGGCTTCACCTTTAAATGTTGATGCGAAAACACTCTTTATAGCTATCATCAGTTCATTCAATCTTTTTTTTGTTGATCTTGAATTATTGGGTAGCATTATAGTTTTATAGCAACCGGCAAGAGGTTGATATTGAGAATCTTCCAAGAGGCTAGATGACCTTACAGCCAATGGATTTTTATGATCTAGGATATATGATTCCAACTTTAGAATGAGATCTATGGAAAGGCGAGCTTTTTTAAAGGATCTTTCTAATTTTTTATTATCATCGATATTGAGAGCTTTTTGCCATAATTGATTATCTTTCATGAATTGGTCAAATTCATGAGTTCCCACAATAGCACAATCTGGAACTCGAATGGTTACGTCCTCAAATTCTTCCTCGATTCCAGATTGCTTGATCATAAATCTAGCAAATGCTAGCCCTCTAGCTTTTCCACCCAAAGAACCACCACATAGGCGGAAAAAATCAGATTTTTGTTTTTTAAAGCGGGCAGATGTATAGTCCAGTACCCTGTATTCGGATTCGTCTTTTTCAGAACTTAAACACTGTAATAAATACGTTCTTAATAATTCACCTGAATCAAATTCGTGGGCATAAACGGGACGCAATCTAGAAGCAAGTTTAAATTCTGTTCTTGCAGCGAGCCAATTGGAAAAGTGATGACTTTTTGCATGGTACAATAACGATTCAACCGGGATTTCTCGAATTCCGTTAATGAATTCATCGATCGATTTGGCACGCCCAACTTCTTTTTTATTGGATGTCATAAAAATAAAGTCTCCAAAACCAAAATTTTCTGTGATAAAAACTCTCAGATCTTTGAAAAGCGTATTGGATCTTTTATGTAGAAATGCTGCATTAACTTGCTTAGCCATTTCACGGTTATCTATGTCGGTAGACTGAAGCATAATTGGTATGGATGGGTCAATTTTCCGAACCCATTGTGCAAACTTTAATCCCGCTTCAGGATCTTTAATTCCCTTTTTTGGGAATTGCATATCCGATATTACACCAATCATATTATTTTTGTATTTCTTAATAAAATTTTGTGCTGTTTCAAAATTTGGTGTTAATAGAATTTTAGGCCTTCCTCTGAGATGAAGTAACCGCTGGGATTGACTCAAACTTCGATTCACTAAGTTCTTTGTCTGATACATAATCTCTTTATATATCAATGGAAGAAGAACGGAATACATCCCTGGAGAATCTTCCACCAACAAGATTGAGCGAACATCGCCCTTACCAATATCCTGCTTAGCATTTTTTCGATCCTCCACATATTTTATAATGGCAGGAAAAACGCTGGCATCACCGGACCAGATGAAGACGCGATTAATTGATTTTGGTGTAATAGTTTCAGGTAGTTGTTTAAGTTCTGTTTCATCAAATACCAGAAGAATCACTGGTTTTCTGGGATATTGCTCCTTGATGGCTGTACCAAGTGAAATTGGATCTTGATCTTCAATCCGGAGCATGACAATAACCAGATCAAATTTCTTTTTAATCATTATTTCTATAGCCTCGCGCCCGGTAGAAACACGGGTAACTCGAGGAGCATAATTGAAATTCATGCCAATATATTCTGTCAAAATCTGCTCCGTAAGATGACCATCTTCTTCAAGAATAAATGCATCATAGACACTTGCGACCAGCAAGATCTCATGTACGCGGTGTGGCATAAGATCCTGGAAATTGGTATTGGATTTGTTACCGACGAAAAAATCAGGCATAGGTGAAATTACCGCCCTTCTAAAGAAAAAGAAATATCCAACCAATCTACCTTGGTATGTTTTTAGATATTCCACTAATTTCAATAATCGAATATGGCTATTTTGACAATTATTCCAAGCCTGAACACAGTGGGGAATTCATTTATAAGTTTACTTTTTCCAAATCAGTGTCTAGTCTGCAGAGAAGGAGAATTTTTTTCACAGGATCCTATTTGCCTCGACTGTCTTCAACATATGACTCTGCTCCCAATTGGGGATAGGGTTCAGGAATTAACCATAAATGATGGGATTGATATAGTACTTTCAGGTTGGGATTTTGGCGATGAATTAAGAATCGCCATTCATTCATTGAAGTATGAAGATCGAGCAAGAATCGGTTTCTTTCTCGGCAAATTACTGGGAGATCAACTTCATAAAAAAACAATTCAGGAATTGGATTATTTGATACCCGTACCGCTTCATCCTGTAAAGTTTAGGGATAGGGGGTTTAATCAAGCTAGATGGATTGCAAATGGATTAGGGAAAGCCGTTCAAAAACCAGTCCGTACAAATTTAATGAAAAGGATAAAACATACCATCTCTCAAACGACCCTTGACCGAAAAGAGCGATTAAATAATATGAAAAAAGCATTCTGGATCAATCAGGATGTTACCAATAAAAACATTGGAATCGTGGATGATGTATTAACAACTGGAGCGACCATTTCATCCATGGCATCCCTATTAAAAAGTGCAGGAGCAAAAACAATTGTTGCACTTACCGTGGCAACACCTTTGGAGAAAAAAGATGATACGTACGCTGAAAGCGTTTGATTTAAAGGGAAAAAATATCCTTATACGAGTGGATTTTAATGTGCCAATGGAAGGGGAAAAGGTAACCAATAATTTTCGAATTAAGGCAGTCATGCCCACCATCAATACATGTTTGGATGGCGGGGCAGCTGTAGTCCTTATGTCCCATTTAGGTAGACCAGATGGTAAAGTGGATCCTACACTAAGTTTGATTCCAGCTGGAGAAGAATTGGCCGGGCTTATAGAAATGCCTATCAAATTTTCTGAAGATTGTATCTCTAATGATGCTATTGACACTTCTTTAAGCCTGAAAGCCGGAGAGATTCATCTATTAGAAAATCTACGGTTTCATCTAGGAGAAAAGAAAAATGATCCAATTTTCGCTTCAAGGTTAGCACGTCATGGGCAAATTTATATCAATGATGCATTTGGGACAGCTCATCGCGCCCACGCGTCAAATGTGGGAGTAGCATCTCATTTCAAGCATGCAGGCATCGGGTGGCTTGTGGATAAAGAGATTAATTTTCTGGATCGTTTTATCCAAAAGCCTAATCGTCCTCTTACCTTGATTTTGGGTGGAGCAAAAATTGGTAGCAAATTAGGGCTTATTCACCATTTCATGGAAAAAGCTGATAACATTATTATTGGCGGTGGGATGGCATTCACTTTCTTAAAAGCCCGCGGAAAAGAGATAGGTGGATCCCTCATAGATGATGTCATGGTTTCAACTGCAAAAAAAATATTGAATCTGGCTAGAACCAGACAAGTTAAACTTTATTTACCAGAAGATGTGCTATGCGGAAAATCTTTGGATGATAATGAACCAAAGGGCCCTTTTTTGATTAATAATATTCCTAACAATCTCATGGGATTAGATATTGGCCCAGAAACCATTACCAAATTCAATAAAATCATAAGCTCATCAGAAACGGTTGTTTGGAATGGCCCTATGGGAGTATTCGAAAGGAAAGGATACAGCAGAGGAACACGGGATATTGGCATCCATTTAGCCAACTGTGTAGAAAATGGACAAAAAGTCATTGTGGGCGGAGGTGATACTTCTGCAGCCACTGAAAAATATGGATTAAGTCAGTTGATGACCCACGTCTCTACTGGCGGAGGTTCATCATTAGAATTGTTAAGTGGCAATCATTTACCTGCTATGAAAGCCTTGGAGATATAACATGAGTTTGACACCTATTGTTGCCGGAAATTGGAAAATGCATAAAACCCCATCTGAAGGTGCTTCATTCATCGAATTAACAAAGAATTTACTTTTGGATATCGAACACGTTTCCGTTATTTTTGCCCCGCCTTTTACAGGGCTTTTTGACTTGAATGTGAAACCCCCATTCTACTCTGCAGCCCAAAACTGTCATTGGGAACAAACAGGCGCCTTTACCGGTGAAATTTCTGTCTCAATGATTCGGGACTGTGGGGCAGAGTTTGTGATTATCGGCCATTCAGAGCGTCGCCATGTTTTCGGTGAATCAGATGAATGGATCAACCGGAAAGTGAAAGCTGTTTTGGCTGGAAATATGAAACCAATATTATGTATTGGAGAATTATTGAACCAAAGAGAGGCAGGCCAAACAGAAATGGTTTTGAAAAGTCAATTAGAACAAGGATTGGCAGGTGTTGAAGCTCTTGAAAATATTGTAATTGCATATGAACCTGTTTGGGCCATCGGAACTGGTGTGACAGCAAACGTAAATCAAGTTGAGTCAGCACATTCATCGGTTCGTAACATACTAAAGGAATTATATCCTGAATCGGATACAATTCACGTTTTGTATGGCGGATCTGTAAAATCTGGAAATGCAGAAGAGTTAATCCAAATTCCAGGCGTGAATGGATTTTTAATTGGTGGAGCAAGTTTAGATGTTGAATCTTTCGCATCCATAACCCGAACGGTTGAAACCGTTCAATTGAGGACATTATGACAGGATTTTTAATCATTATACATACAATTGTTAGCATTTTGCTAATATCAGTCGTTCTGATGCAGGCTAGTCAGGGCGGTGGTTTATCCGGTACTTTTGGTGGACAAGCAGCCAGTTCGGTTCTTGGTGGACAGAATGCTGGTAATGTTTTAAGCCGAATCACAACTTGGCTTGCAACTTTATTCCTTTCACTGGCTGTTATAATCAGTATGTTGAGTGGACCGACAACAAACGCATCATCATCAATTGTGAAAGAAGCGGCTGAAGATCGTCCAGTTGTACCGGTGACAGATCCAATCCAGCCCGACGGCGAAGCCACATTGGATCTTGGTGGCAACTAATAATTTTATTGCCGAAGTGGTGGAATTGGTAGACACGCATGCTTGAGGGGCATGTGGCCTTAAGGCTGTGGGGGTTCGAGTCCCCCCTTCGGTACATCTAGAAGATTAAGCCCTTTTAACCCAGGGCTTTTTTATTTTCTTCATCGTTGCCCAATTCATTACATCGGTTTAGATTCCCCGACTTTAGAACCCTATTGAGATGATAAAAAAACTCATAATTTTACAATTACTCCTTTTGGCTACGCTGCCATTGTTAGCCCAGGATATATCCATTTTCTTTTTGAAAGATGGATCCATTATTCAAGGTAAGGTTGTTAATGAAAATCAACAACGGATTTTCCTTAAAACGGAACAGGGAACAATCAAAATCCTTCCAAAGAATATATTAGGGAGAGAAGACCTCGCAAAAAAAGGCGATTTAACTTTTATGGTAGATCGAATGGACTATTTCCAAAACCATGTGAATCAATTGACAGGCCAGGTGAACCATTGGAATGACTCCTTGAATTTAGCATTGGATGATTTATACGAATTATTCAAGAACTTGGAAGTATTACAGAATGAATTTGAAATTGATCTTTTACGGCTTCATTCCCAGGGTCGGGAACAAAAAAAGCAAATTGCCTATGTCCAAGATGATTTAGTGAATCAACGTGTGGATATTGCGTTTAATAGGCAAAATATGGGGGGTATAGATGATACAGTATCAACGTTGCATAAACAATTCGATAAAGCTAAAAGGAGATTGGATGTAACGGTCGATCAATCCTATTTGATCTCAGGAACCATTTCCAATATGAATGCAGAAATACAGAAAATAACGGAAGGTCAACAAAATCAACAAAACCAAATTGATATCATGGCTGGATCTCTTGCAAACTTGATTCAGGAGGTTCAACAAGTCCAAAATAGTTTTTCAGCAGTCGAAGAAGGAATAAAATCAAATCAGGACGCAATTCAAAAATTAGCAGAAAATTTAAGCGCACAAACGGAAGAACTCACATCTGGGATTGGAGAAATGTCAGATGATTTTAATCAACAAATGAAAACAATTGGTCAAACGCTTGATGGTTTTAACCAACAAATGAAAACAATTGGTCAAACGCTTGATGATCAAGATAATAAATCATTAAGAGCGCGAAAAAAGATTTTAAATGATCTCAATGATTTCAAAGATGAATTTTCAAAGCTAAAAGGTAAAGTCACCAGTCTGAATAATGATATTAATTCATTGGAAGGTGATATCAAGGCAATTAATAAAAAAGTAGACAATATACCTACCGGTGAATAGCGTTTCAGTTTTGCTATCCTTCAAGAATATTTATTAAAATCCGACCCCAAAATTTTCAAGTTTTTTACAAAGTAAACTCTAAAGAGAGAATGAGGTAACCATGGTATATAGTTTGCGAACATTTATACTCCTTTTCACAATTACCCTGATCTTTGCACAAGATCCGGAAAACTTATTAAGCATAGGAGAATCACAATTATCTTCCGGTGACTATTCTGAGGCAGAATTATCCTTTAATTCAGCGCTTCAGGCAGATCCATCTTTTGCACCCGCTTTGCAGGCTTTATCAAAACTGCACCTCCATAAGGGAGATTTGAATAAAGCAAATGAATATTCGATTCAGGCGGTACAGGCTGATGAGGATTTTCGAGAATGGGCTAACCAGATTGGAAAAATCATAGAACATGTCCAAAATGGGAAACGAAATGTTCAGCAAAGGATGTACGATGAAGCGATGGCAGAATACGACGCAATTTCCCAAGCACATCCGTATTTTCCTGATGCTGAGTTTTATAAAGGGATGACACGGTTTCGGCAAAAGGATATTGAGGGGGCTGCACGTCACTTTAGTAATGCAATTAATGTCTACCCGGACCATGTTAAGGCAAGGAAAGGTCTAGATAATGTTACAAAACAGTTTTTAAATGCTGGAAACAAAGCGTATAAAAGAGGAAATCTGGGCAAAGCAACCAGTTATTATGAAAAATCGTTGAAATTTGATCCGGAGTTTTATCTTGCGTATTACCAATTGGGTGTGTTGGAAAAGAAACTGGGAAATTCTAAAAAGGCTATAGAATATTTGCAGACAGTTTTGGGTATAAAACCTGACCATGATAAAACATGGTTTACTCTTGGAACGGCGTACGAGTCTGATGGCAATACTGATGAAGCTATTGCCCATTACATTGAAGCGATTGAGATTAACTCCGGCTATACGAAAGCTTATGGAAACCTTGGTAAACTATATACAGAAAACCAGGAATACAAATTAGCAGAAGATATTTTGAAAACAATAATACAGATAGATGCTGGGTATGCTGATGGATTTATGCGTTTGGGATTACTTTATATCGAACAGGAAAAGTTTGAACTTGCAGCAGAGAATTTGGTTATGGCTACATCTCTGGATGAAAAAGATTATTTTAAGTTTTTTAACTTGGCTGCAGCTTATAATCAATTAAAACAATGGGAAAATGCAACTTCTGCAGCACAATCCTGTGTAGATCTTAATCAGAAATTTGGTGGTGGATGGTTAGAATTTGGTTTGGCCGAGATGGGCAGGAGAAACAAAACCCGTGCTAAAAAATATTTTGATGAAGCTCGAAAAGATAGGGATTGGCGGGAAATGGCAGAGCGCAAGATTGACGAGATCAATAATCCAGAAAAATATGAAAAATAGATTATATGTCTGAGTTGATGATCAAAGGTGTTGTATTTGATCTAGACAATACGCTCTTGGATTTCATGAAAATGAAGGAATTTGCGGTAAAGGCTGCAATCAAAGGTATGATTGAAGCGGGATTGAAAGTAAATGAAGATAAATCTTATATAGAAATTAATTCGATTTACGAAGAATTTGGTTGGGAAAATCAAAAGGTATTTGATGTTTTTTTAGAAAAGACCATTGGCCATGTGGATAATAAATTTCTTGCTGCCGGCATTGTAGCATATCGACGCGCCAGGGAAGCAAATCTTATGGCATATCCCAATGTAAATAAAACGCTCTTAGCCCTTTCAAAATCCGGTATCAAACTGGGCGTTGTCTCTGATGCGCCAAGTCGTGAAGCATGGATGCGCATCTATTATTTAAACTTATACCATTATTTTGATGTGGTCATCACCTTTGACGATAGTGGTGAGAGAAAACCTTCACCAATACCATTTCAATTGGCCTTGGATGGCATGGGACTTCGACCAGAAGAAACAATTATGATTGGCGATTGGCCTGAGAGGGATGTTGTCGGTGCCCAACAGATTGGAATGAAAACAGCGTTTGCGCGGTATGGAGATACATTTGGAACAGTCAATTCCGGAGCTGATTGGGACTTGAATGATATTTACCAACTTGTAGGCATTATTAACGAGCATAACAGCAGTGGCTGATATTTTCATTGGAACGGACCTGGTGGAAGTCGTCAGGATTCGTTCCGCTATCCAAGAAACCGGCGACCGGTTTCTGAATCGTATCTATACAAAAACCGAGCAGGACTATTGTAAATCCAAGGCAAATCCAGAAATTCATTATGCCGGTAGATTTGCAGCTAAAGAAGCAATAATGAAAGCGCTGAAATCATCAGGTGTGGATGATCCAATCTCATTTGAATCTATTGAAATACTATCATCAAAAACTGGTGAACCTATTGTAGTGATAGATATAAAATTTAGTGGCCAGTGTAAAGTCTCCATTTCTCACACAAACTCCCACGCTATCGCATCAGCTATTTACACACTTGAATGAAATTACTAACCCCTGGTCAGGCTCGTGAATTGGATCGAGTTTCCATGGGTGACATGGGGATTTCTA
>CAZYLQ010000036.1:0-14418 GCA_964648395.1 uncultured bacterium
TTCACGTGCGGTTTTGTTCTTTCAAATTTTTGTTTAGCCATGATTTATAAACTCCAAAAGTATTTTGATTAAGAGACTTTTCCGTGCACTTTTTCCAGAATTTCTGTTTCAATACTGGCAGGCACTTGTTGATATTTTGCAAATTCCATGTGAAAGACAGCCCGGCCTTGGGTTATTGAACGAAGATCAGTAACATAGCCAAACATACTACTTAGCGGTACATATGCTCTAACTACTTGCGCTTCCTTCCGCTGCTCCATGCCATCTATTTTCCCACGACGCGAACTTAAGTCACCCATCACATCTCCTAGATATTCATCCGGGACAATGACTTCAACTTTCATAATCGGTTCCATCAATTTTGGTGATGCTTTTTTACACGCATCCTGAATTGCCATAGACCCGGCTATCTTGAAAGCCATTTCAGATGAATCTACATCGTGGTAAGATCCAAAAACCAATTCAACACGAATATCTTCAATTGGGTAACCAGCAATCACACCATTCTTGATAGCTTCTTTCATACCTGCATCTACAGAAGGGATATATTCACGAGGAATGGCACCTCCAACAATCTTATTTTCAAAATGATATCCTTTCCCAGGTTCATTTGGTTCAACATTGATCACTACATGAGCATATTGTCCGCGACCACCAGACTGACGAACAAATTTTGTAGTTAAGTCAGATACTACTTTGGTGATTGCTTCACGATAGGCAACCATGGGCTGCCCAATATTTGCCTGGACTTTGAATTCACGTAAAAGTCGGTCTACTAGAATTTCCAAGTGAAGCTCACCCATTCCCGCAATAATAGTCTGCCCTGTTTCTTCATCTGTTGAAACACGAAAAGTCGGGTCTTCTTCACCCAATTTTTGCAAACCTTTATAAAGAGAATCTTGATCTCCTTTACTTACAGGTTCAACTGAAACTGCCACAACTGGCTCTGGAAAATCCATAGATTCAAGTAGAATTGGATTTTTTTCATCACAAATCGTATTTCCTGTTTTGACATTTTTCAATCCAACGGCTGCAATAATTTCACCGGTTGAAACTGCATCACGATCTTCACGCTTATTAGAGTGCATCAAAAGAACTCTACTAATTCTTTCTCGTTTCCCCGTAGTAGGATTATATACATATGAACCCGCATCTAATCTACCAGAATAAACACGCATATAAGTCAATTTTCCAACATAAGGGTCGGTCATAATTTTGAAAGCAAGCGCACTAAAAGGTTCTTTGTCGCTTGGCTCTCGAGTTAACTGAGTGTCAGAATTTCTAGTATCTACCCCAATGATAGCACCAACATCAAGCGGTGATGGCAATAGATTAATAATTGCATCTAAAAGTCGTTGAACACCCTTGTTTTTAAATGCAGACCCACAAAGTGTGGGAATAAAAGTATTATCCAAACATCCTTTCCGAATTGCAGCTTTCAATTCAGCAACAGTGATTTCTTCATCTCCGAGGTATTTTTCCATTAAATGTTCATCGTATGTAGCTGTTTCTTCAATCAAATGATGGCGCCATTTTTCTGCTTCTTCCTGCAGGTCAGCAGGAATGTCACCATATTCAAAACGGGAGCCTAATGCGCTTTCATTATAAAGAATGGATTTCATTTCCAACAAGTCTATGATCCCAGTAAACATTTCTCCGCCACCAATTGGAATAACCATCGGTAAAGGTGTTGCGCCAAGACGATCTTTAATCATTTCAACTACATGATAAAAATCAGCACCCACTCGATCCATTTTATTTACAAATGCTATACGAGGAACATTGTATTTATCAGCTTGCCGCCAAACAGTTTCACTCTGAGGCTCTACACCACCGACAGCACAAAAAACAGCAACTGCACCATCAAGTACACGGAGTGATCTTTCTACTTCAACAGTGAAATCAACGTGGCCTGGAGTATCAATAATATTAATACGATGGTTTTCCCACATACACGTGGTAGCAGCTGATGTGATAGTAATACCACGCTCTTGCTCTTGTTCCATCCAATCCATAGTGGCGGCACCATCATGCACCTCACCAATTCGATGAGTTCGGCCAGTGTAATACAGAACACGTTCTGTCAAAGTTGTTTTACCGGCGTCAATGTGCGCCATAATGCCAATATTTCTTACTTGTTCTAAATTTGTTTGTTTCACTTGACTACTCTAAATCAATAATTAACGGAAATGAGCAAATGCTTTGTTCGCGTCTGCCATCCTATGTGTATCATCTTTCTTTTTGACAGCACCACCTTCACCATTAGCTGCAGAGATCAACTCAGATGCTAATTTTTCTGACATTGGTTTACCAGACCGTCCCACTGCCGCATTAATAAGCCAGTGTGATGCTAGGTAAAAACGGCGACCTTTTGGTACTTCGATGGGAACCTGGTATGTCGCGCCGCCAATTCTGCGAGATTTAACTTCCACTGACGGAGATACATTTTCTATTGCCTTTTCAAAAATCTTCAGGCCATCTGTTTTTGTACGCTGCTTTATGTTATTCATTGCACCATAAAATATTTTTTCAGCTATACCTTTTTTACCCTTATCCATGATATAATTCACAAATTTAGCAACCAGTTTATCATTATAAACCGGGTCAGGTAATATTTGTC
The DNA here is from genome assembly GCA_964648395.1 of uncultured bacterium. Classification (GTDB taxonomy): domain Bacteria; phylum Fidelibacterota; class Marinisomatia; order Marinisomatales; family UBA1611. The sequence goes on from CAZYLQ010000036.1 coordinate 2,621, forward strand.
TACGTTCTGGTCGTCTTCGTCTCATTATATAATCTTTTAATTTGGCTTTTTAGCACCATAACGAGAGCGACTTGTTTTCCGATCACTCACACCAGCTGTATCTAATGTACCGCGAACAACGTGATAGCGAACACCTGGCAAATCCTTAACTCGACCCCCTTCTATAAGAACAATACTATGTTCTTGCAGATTGTGCCCCTCACCTGGAATATAAGCCGCAACTTCCATACCATTCGTTAACCGCACTCGGGCCACTTTCCGCAGCGCAGAATTGGGCTTTTTAGGGGTAGTTGTATAAACACGAGTACATACTCCCCGTTTTTGAGGATTACTCATGAGTGCCGGTGTACTTGTTTTCTTTGAAACCCGCTTCCGGCCTTTTCTAACTAATTGATTTATCGTCGGCATATCGTTTTATCTACAGCCTACGAAATTACAATTAAAATTGAAAAAACTGCAATAACCATTTTAAATTTTTTCCTTATTATTATGCTACTGCATCACTCAATTCAGATAGGTCATCTTCATCGGTATCATGTGCACCTACAAGTATGTCCCGAATGCCAGGGGTTCCTGTGCCCGCCGGGATCAGGCGACCCACAGCAACATTCTCTTTTAATCCTTGGAGGTAATCAGTTTTTCCAGCAGTGGATGCATCTGTCAATACACGAGTTGTCTCCTGGAAGGATGCTGCAGAAATGAAACTTTCAGTATTCAACGATGCACGGGTAATACCCATCAAAATTGGTTCAAATGTAGCAGGTTTAGGCTTTCGATATGTTGCCAATTCTTTCCCATCGGCTTTCAAATCCTTATTGATCTCAAGAAATTCAGCACGATCTATCATGGAATCCTGTTCAAGATCAGAATCACCCACTTCATTCACAATAATCATTTTGGATATACGATCATTTTCAGTAAAAAAGTCACGTTTTGCAATACGATCTTCTTCAAGAAACCGCGTATCGCCTGTTTCTTTGACACTAACCTTTAACATCATTTGGCCCACAATAACTTCAATATGTTTGTCATTAATCTTAACACCTTGTAATCGATATACTTCCTGAATCTCATTTACTAGATAATCTCGAACTGCTGCAGGTCCCAATACATGGAGAATATCTTCAGGAGAAATGGCCCCTTCACAAAGGTTTGTTCCTGCATTTATAAAATCGCCATCATGAACAATTACATGTTTACCATAAGGTATCGAATACTTTCTTTCTTCTCCATCAACGCCCATCACATGGATCTTGCGAACTCCACGTTTTGTATCACCAAAACTGACAGTGCCATTAATTTCTGTCATCACTGCAGGATTTGAAGGTTTTCGAGCTTCAAATAATTCCGCAACTCGAGGCAGCCCCCCTGTTATATCACGGGTTTTACCAATTTCTTTAGGAATTTTCACCAAAGTTTGTCCACGAGCTACTTTTTGTTTATTATTAACAACCAAAGTTGCCTTCACGGGCAATATGGTACCACCAGCAAGAATCTTTCCTGCCTTGTCAATAATTTCGATATGAGGACTCAATTTCCGATCTCTGGCTTCCACAACAACCATTTGTTTTTTTCCACCTTCAACAGATTCAACCGCATAGGTCTCACCTTCTATGAAATCTTTCAAAGAAACTAAACCAGTTTCACGTGCTAAAATTATATCTGTATACGGATCCCACTGAATCAAGGTTGTTTTTGCTGCAATCTCATCACCCTCACCCACAAAGACATTTGAACCGTAAGGGATATTAAATGAAGCATTTTCCTTCCCTTCTTTATTAAGGATAAAGAGTTTTGCATGACGAACCATACAACGTCGAACTTTTGTTCCAGATTCATCTATAGTATCAGCAAAATCATAATTGTCAGAGAATTTGACAGTCCCTGGGCGCTTTGTAATCATTTCTGATTGTTCAATAATTCTCGTTGCAGTACCTCCAATATGGAAAGTACGAAGTGTTAACTGTGTTCCAGGTTCACCAATACTTTGTGCAGCGCGAATCCCAACAGCTGTTCCGATATCAACTAATTGATGAGTTGATAAATCCCAGCCATAACATTTCGCACAACACCCTCTTTTTGCTTCGCACGTAAGGATTGAACGAATACGAATATTTTCTACACCACTGTCCCCGATAATTTCAGCTTCATCATCTTCGATTACAGATCCTGCCTTTACAACAATTTCGCCTTTCATAATAAAGTCATCTACAACAGTTCTCCCAAGAATCCTATCTGATAAGGACTCAATGAGTTCTTCACCTTCTTTTAAATCAGCAATCAAAATACCATTAATTGTACCACAATCTGTTTCATATACAACCACATCCTGAGCTACATCAACCAATCGACGAGTTAAATATCCGGCGTCCGCAGTTTTTAGCGCAGTATCAGCTAAGCCTTTTCTGGCGCCGTGAGTTGAGATAAAGTACTCAAAGACAGATAATCCTTCCTTAAAGTTTGATGTAATTGGCGATTCAATAATTTCACCTACACCCCCCTTCATGGATTTTTGCGGTTTAGCCATCAATCCACGCATTCCAGCCAACTGCTTGATCTGATCCTGTGAACCACGAGCACCAGAATCTGCCATCATAAAGACTGGATTAAATCCTTGTCTGTCTTCTCGTAAAGAATCCATCATGGACCCAGCAACACGATTGGTTGCATGTGTCCAAATGTCAATTACTTTATTATATCGCTCTCCATCCGTTAAAATATGACGATCATACTTACTTTTAATTTCATCAACTTCTTGTTGAGCACCGTCCAGTATTTCATCTTTCTGGTCAGGAATCATTACATCGCTGATTGCAATCGAAGCTCCACTGACAGTCGCCATCCTAAATCCAAGATCTTTTAACTGATCTAAAAAAATAACGGTTTGGTAATTCCCAGCAAGTAAATAAGTATTAATAACAACTTGAGTTAATTTTTTCTTGTTCATTAACTCATTAACAAATTCAACACCTTCCGGTAGAATTGAATTAAAAATAATCCGTCCAACGGTAGTATTTTTAATCCACTCACCATTATGACGAACATTGACTATTGCATGTAAACCCACAGCCTTATTTTCATATGCAAGCAATCCTTCTTCGATAGAGCCGAATAATTTTCCTTCTCCCTTATCTCCTTCTTTTGGAAGAGTCAGGTAATAGCACCCCAACACCATATCTTGAGAAGGAATAGCAATCGGTTGGCCATTTGCCGGATGAAGAATATTATGACTTGCCAGCATCAGCATCCGTGATTCCATTTGGGCTTCTAAAGAAAGTGGAACGTGAACTGCCATCTGATCACCATCAAAGTCAGCATTAAATGCTGAACAAACCAATGGATGTAATTGGAGTGCCTTACCATCTACCAGAACAGGCTGAAATGCCTGGATACCTAGACGATGTAAGGTTGGTGCGCGATTGAGAAGGACTGGATGGTCCTGTACAACATATTCTAAAACTTTAAAAACTACTGGCTCACGATTTTCTACCATTAGTTTTGCGCTTCTTGGAGTTTGGGTATACCCACGAGCCATTAGTTCATGTATCATGTGAGGCTTGAATAACTCTAAGGCCATATTTTTTGGCATCCCACATTCATGAAGTTTAAGATCAGGCCCAACAACAATCACAGAACGACCCGAATAATCAACACGTTTTCCGAGAAGATTTTGACGGAAACGTCCAGTTTTTCCGCGAAGCATATCCGAGAGAGATTTTAATGGACGCCGAGATCCACTTCGAATCGCAGTTTTTCGCCTGTTATTATCAAACAATGCGTCAACAGCTTCCTGAAGCATCCTTTTTTCGTTTCTTAAAATGACATCAGGGGCATTTATTTCCATTAATTGTTTTAGTCGATTGTTACGAATAATGATACGTCGATAAAGATCATTCAAATCAGATGCAGCAAAACGACCGCCCTCGAGTGGGACCAGTGGTCGTAACTCTGGTGGGATTACTGGCAGAATAGACACAATCATCCATTCAGGCTTGTTAAGCTTTTTTTTGGTTGGATCGGGAACAAACGATTGTACAACTTTCAAGCGCTTTAATGCGTCAGCTCGTTTTTGCTTTGACTTGGATGTTTTAACAATATCGATCAGTTCCTTTTTTAATTCGATAATATTCAACCTTGAGAGCAATTCTTTCATGGCATCGCCGCCCATTGTTGCATGAAAATAATTTTCATTATCTCTGTCTTCTTCAGAAACAGCCATATATCCGAATTGTTGTTCGAGTTCCAAGTATTCATCCTCTTCGATTAATTCGAACCTATCGAGGCCACTTTCGCCTGGTTCAATTACCATGAACATTTCATAATAGATCACCCGCTCAAGATCCTTGGTACTTTTTCCCGCAAGATAACTTAACTTGCTTGGGATGGACCGCAAGTACCAGATATGCACTACAGGAACAGCCAACGTTATATGTCCCATTCGTTCACGACGAACTTTTTTACGGGTAACTTCTACGCCACAACGATCACAAATAATGCCACGGTACCTAATCCCTTTGTATTTACCACAATGACATTCATAGTCTTTAACAGGTCCGAAAATCTTTTCACAAAAAAGACCATCTTTTTCGGGTTTGTATGAGCGGTAATTAATGGTTTCCGGTTTTAAGACTTCGCCATAAGAACGGGCAAGAGTCATTTCCGGGGAAGATAATCCAATGGTAATTGAATTATATTTTTTTGATGTATCAATTGTGGTTGATTGGATGTAAGTCAAAGCATGGTCTCCTTACGCTAATCCAGTTCTACATCAATGCAAAGACCCTGGAGTTCTTTGATCATTACATTGAAAGATTCAGGTGATGAAAATTCAGGCATTTGTTCGCCACGAACGATTGAATTATAGACCTTTGATCGGCCTTCAACGTCATCGGATTTAACAGTTAATAACTCATGAAGTGTATGCGCTGCACCATAGGCTTGCAATGCCCAAACCTCCATCTCACCAAAACGCTGTCCACCAAACTGGGCTTTCCCACCGAGAGGCTGCTGTGTTATTAGTGAATAAGGTCCTGTAGAACGCGCATGCATCTTATCATCAACCATGTGACTCAATTTCATCATGTATATATTTCCAACTGTGATAGGATTATCGAAGTATTCACCTGTTTTCCCATCGATCAGTCGTTTTTTTCCAGATGTAGGAAGTCCAGCTTTCTTCATCTCTTTTGCTACTTCTTCTGGCGTTGCACCATCAAACACCGGTGTGGCAAATTTCCTCCCTGTGATCTCACCTACCCATCCAAGCATTGTTTCATATAACTGACCAAGATTCATACGGGAAGGTACACCAAGCGGGTTCAGTACAACATCAACAGGGTTTCCATCTTCCATATATGGCATATCTTCTTCGGGAACGATTGTAGCAACAATACCCTTGTTCCCATGTCGACCAGCCATTTTGTCACCAACAGAAACTTTACGTTTCTGAGCTACAAAAACTTTTGCCAATTTTAAAATACCTGGTTGGAGTTCATCTCCAACGCGAAGTTTAAATATCTTACGTTCTAGTTTGGTCTCAATACCAACCCACTCAACTCTGAATGAACGCCATACTGCTTTAATCTTTTTCCAAACTGCTTTATCTTCAATCCACGCATCATCTTGGGCAAATCGCTCCATGTCAAAACTATTTAAACGTTTCAGCGTTAGTTTTGTGGATTTCTTAATCAAAGTTTTACTGGATGTAAGATCGCGAATACCATTTGATATTTGATCCTTCAAAAGATTAGTTAATTTTTCATCACGAGATTCTTTAAGATGTTTTTTCTTTTCACCAGCACTTTTTTGGTAAAGCAAGATCTGCTCACGCTCTTCTTTCTTCGTACGTTTTGCTTGCTTTTCAAAAAGCTGTGTTTTAATAACTACTCCCCTAATACCAGGTTCGGCACGTTTAGAAGCATCTTTAACTTCACCTGCTTTTTCACCAAAAATTGCTCTAAGAAGTTTTTCTTCCGGCGTTGGGTCTGTTTCACCTTTTGGTGTAACCTTCCCAATCAGAATATCACCTTCTTTTACACGAGCACCTACGCGGATAATTCCTGATTCATCCAGATCTTTAGTTGCATCTTCACTGACATTTGGAATTTCGGATGTTAATTCTTCTTGGCCTCGTTTAGTATCTCGGACTTCCAATTCCACTTCATTACAATGAACAGAACTAAATACATCATCTTTGACTAAACGTTCACTTAAAACAATTGCATCTTCAAAATTGTACCCACGCCAAGGCATAAATGCAACTCTGATATTAGACCCAAGAGCAAGTTCGCCTTGATCAGTTGCCGCACCATCAGCAATAACATCACCTTCTTTAACTCGCGTCCCTACTCCTAAAAGTGGCCGTTGGTTATGAACAGTATTCTGGTTTGTTCGATGGAATTTCTTCAGTTTGATCTCTATAATATTTTCACCCTCGTAAAGTGCTAAAGAGTCCATAACATCTTTTCGCTTTATGAGAATTTTTTGAGAATCAACATAAATAATTCTACCATCAACAGGTGAAGCAACAGCAGAACGTGAATCCACAGCTACTTTATTTTCAATTCCAGTCCCAACGATGGGCGATTGAGGTTTCATCAATGGTACTGCTTGGCGTTGCATATTGGACCCCATCAAAGCGCGGTTTGCATCATCATGTTCTAGGAACGGAATTAATGCAGCAGCTACACTCAAAATCTGGTTGGGTGAGACTTCAACATATTGGACATCATTAGGGCTTACAATCGGAAAATCTCCTTTAACTCGTGCACGAATTTTTTCTTCTGTCAAATTACCTTTATCATTTCGTTTTGCAGATGCTTGAGCCACAAGTACACGGTCTTCGTCATCAGCTGATAAATATTCGATACTATTTGTAACAACAGACTCTCCCATGAGTTTTCTGATTTTACGATAGGGCGATTCAATAAAACCGTGATTATTTACTTGAGCAAACATAGCCAAAGATGAAATCAAACCAATGTTGGGACCCTCAGGTGTTTCAATAGGGCAAAGACGACCATAATGAGTATAGTGGACATCACGGACTTCAAAGCCAGCTCGTTCTCGAGTTAAACCACCTGGCCCTAATGCAGAAATACGACGTTTGTGAGTGATTTCGGCTAAAGGATTTGTTTGGTCTCCAAATTGTGAAAGTTGCGATGTACCAAAGAATGTATTGATTACGGTGGTTACTACTCGGGAGTTAATCAAATCCTGCGGCGTAATACTTTCAGACTCCCTCAAATTCATTCTTTCGTGAATGGTGCGAATCATCCTACTCAATGCTACACTGAACTGGTTGGTTAACTGTTCACCGATGGTTTTTACACGACGATTGCCCAAATGATCAATATCATCAACACCTCGTTCACCCTTTCGCATTTCAATTAAAAATTTGATGACTTGAATAATATCATCCATTGTAAGGACAGTATCTTCTACGGGTACATTCAGATTGAACTGTTGATTCAATCGATATCGCCCCACCTGCCCTAGATCATATTTTTTCGGACTAAAGAAAATTCGCTCAATAAATTTTTGAGCCGTTTCCAGATTAGGAGGCTCGCTAGAACGAATAAGTTGGTAAACAACTGCTAATGCTTCTTCCGTACTTGCAGTTGGATCTTTCTCAATCGTATTTAATAGCAACATGGAATGAAAACTCTTATTCCCATCAACAACTCGAATCTCCTTAATGCCTGCTTCCTTTAATGATTCTTCATGTTCCGCTGTAAGCTCTGTCCCACTTTCAAGAAAGATTTCACCCGTACGAGTATTTACAACATCTTCAGTCACAGTGGCACCAATATAATTGGATAAATTATCTTTTTTAGGATTCAGAGATTTAAGTGAACCAAAAGCATTGAAAATATCAGTGTTTGTTGAATATCCAAGTGCCCTCAACAACATGGTAACAGGAAATTTTCTCCTCCGGTCAATAATGACAAATAAACAATCATTAATGTCTGTTGTGAAATCTACCCAAGATCCCCTCGCTGGAATGATTCTCGCCTGGAACAACTTTGTACCATTCGGGTGGGTTGATTCATCAAAGAATACACCAGGGGAACGTTGAAGCTGTGACACGATAACACGCTCGGCACCATTAATAATAAAGGTCCCTTTTTCAGTCATGTATGGGATATTACCAAAATACACATCTTGTTCTATACTTTGCGCATATTTATTCTTATTATTTTCGTCTGTAATGTGCAAAGCCAAACGTACACGAAGTGGTGCAGAATATGTCACGCCGCGATCCATACATTCGCCAGGAGTATATTTAGGTTGACCTAGATAATAGGTCTTGTATTGAAGAATATAGTTCCGATGTGAATCTTCTATTGGAAATACGTTATTAAAAACGCCCTCAAGACCAATTTGCTCACGCGCTTCCTGCGGAATCCATTCCTGGAGAAATTGCTGATAAGCCGTGGTTTGAATTGAAAGAAGATCCGGTACATCTACAAACGCAGGAATCTTTGAATAAGACTCTCGTTCTAAGAATTGGTCCAAAGTCATTGAAGCTCCCAATTAAGCCTCCCGATTTTTATTTGTTAAAAGAATAAAAGAAATGTTAATTGAACTTATGCCAGTTCAACTTCTGCACCTGCTTCTTCAAGCTGTGCTTTAATGTCATTTGCTTCTGATTCAGAAATGCCTTCTTTTAAGGCTTTCGGTGCTGAATCAACAAGTTCCTTTGCTTCTTTCAATCCTAAGTCGGTAATGCTACGAACAACTTTAATAACATTGATCTTTGCCTGACCACATGATTTAAGAATAACATCAAATTCGGTTTTTACTTCAGCATCTGAATTACCTGCAGCCGGCGCGGCTGCTATGGCAACAGGAGCTGCTGCGGTTACACCAAATTTTTCTTCGATTTCACTGATGAGTTCTGAGATTTCAACCATATTTGATTCTTCAAGATATGATAAAACATCTGCTCGAGTAACTGCCATTTGAACTACTCCTTATTGGTTTTCAAATTAAGATTTTTTTTCTTTTAAATTATTCAATACACCTACTGCATTCTGTATTGGCGCATTCAAGGTTGAGACTAAATTCTGCAATGGACTATTTAGCATGGCAACCAATTGAGAAAGTAACTCTTCCTTACTTGGCATGTCTGCTAATTTTTTGAATTCTTTTCCGGGTAGGAATTCACCCTCGAACAAGATACCTTTTACCGTGGGTAAATCGTTATCTTTTGTGAATTCCTTAATCACTTTAGCTGGTGCAACTGGTTCATTATAAGCAATTGCAATAGCTGTTGATCCCACTAAGACTTCGTCAAGTCCACTAATCATATTTTGCTCTGCAGCTAATTTGATTAGGGTGTTTTTTGATACCTTATATTCAACACCGGCTTCAAAAAATTCACTGCGAAGTTTGGTAATATCACCAACATTAAGTCCGTGATATTCAGTAAAATAAATTGCCTTTGCCTTTGAAAAGGTTTCTTTCAATTCTTTCACTTGTTCGATATTTTTATTACTTGGCATAAGTTTACCTTATAGACGCATGGTCGATTTGGATGCCAGGACCCATTGTAGATGATACGGACATTTTTTCCAAATACTGCCCTTTCACAGATGCCGGGCGAACTTTCATAACCATATCATAAACGGTTTGAATATTTTCGACTAATTTTTCTGTACCAAATGAAACTTTTCCACATGGAACATGAATAATGCCTGTTTTTTCAACTCGGAGCTCTACTTGTCCAGCTTTTAAATCTTTTACTGCTTTTGCAACATCCATCGTTACGGTACCACTTTTCGGATTAGGCATGAGGCCTTTTGGTCCTAGAATCCGTCCCAGTTTACCCAATTCACCCATCATATCTGGTGTAGCTACAATTTTGTCTACATCGGTCCAGCCATTTTTAATTTTTGTCAAATAATCTTTATTTCCAACAAAATCTGCTCCTGCTTCCTGACCTTCTTTTTCTTTCGGCCCTTGCGCCAAAACTAAGACAGTGACAGATTTACCTGTTCCATGAGGCAATGGGGTTGTGACACGAATATTTTCTTCTGCATGCCGCGGATCCACATCTAGATTTATTGCCAAATCAACACTTTCATCAAACTTTGAGAATTTAAATTTTAGGATCATATCTAATGCTTCTGCTAAAGGGTACGATTTCATCTTATCATACCCTTCAGTTACAGTTTTTTTATTTTTTGACAGACTCATTTATTTATCCCTACCCTTTGACTTCAATGCCCATGGAAACACAAGTTCCTTCGATCATCAACATGGCTTGTTCAATTGTATTGGCATTCAAGTCTGGCATTTTCACTTCTGCAATTGAGCGTATATCCGCTTCAGTCACAGACCCAACCTTTTCCCTATTGGGTTCACCGGATCCTTTCTCAATCTTTGCAGCTTTCAAGATTAACCTTGCTGCTGGTGGAGTTTTGGTGATAAAAGTGAAACTTCGATCTGCATAAACAGTGATCTCAACGGGGATTAAATTCCCCATTTTATCCTGCGTTGATGCATTAAATGATTTACAGAAATCCATTATATTTACACCATGTTGACCTAATGCAGGACCAACTGGAGGTGCCGGGTTTGCCTGACCTGCCTTAATTTGCAGTTTAATAAATCCAATGACCTTTTTTGCCATAATATTAAAAACCTATTTTAACTTTCCATTTTAACTTGAAGGTAGTCTAACTCAACGGGGGTCTGGCGACCAAAAATGCTCACCAAAACCTTTAATTTTTGTTTATCATGATTTACTTCCTGAACTGTACCAGAAAAATCCATGAATGGACCATCAGTTACTTTTATCGAATCACCCACCTTAAAAGGCGCTGCTTCTGTTACACGAAGCGGGCCGTCTCCACCATCAAAATCACCAAGAAATCTTTGTGCTTCATCTGGCCTTAGTGGTTGAGGATTCCCTTTTGAACCTACGAAAGAGATAACCCCGTTCACATTTTCAAGAAGATAACGCGTTTCCTTATTCATCTCAAGTCGTACGAGTAAATAGCCAGGGAAGAATACACGTTCCTTGATTTTTTTCTTCCCATCACGCATTTCTACAATATTTTCGGAAGGCACCAAAACATCACTAATCTGCTCATCCATTTCAGATGTATTCACATCGAAAAGAATCGCTTCTTTTATTTTTTTTTCCTTACCGGAAATAACACGTAATGTGTACCAGTTCATTTCTACAGAATGAAATTAATAATTTTTGATAGAAGCAGATCGACAAAGAATAAAAACAAGATTAAAATTAGGGATAAGGATAGAACAACATAGGTAGATCCTTTCAATTCATCCCAATTTGGCCAAGATACCTTCGCCATTTCAAACTGAACATCAGCGGTAAATTGCTGAAGTTTTTTAATCATTATTTTTCCTTACTTTTTACTCTTTAATAAAAAGAGATTTAATTATTACGGATGCTCAATTAACAGCCAACCATTTTTGCAGGAGAGACAGGACTTGAACCTGCAACCTACGGCTTTGGAGGCCGTTGCTCTACCAATTGAGCTACTCTCCTATTGAATAGCAGAATCAAAATAATATTTTTACTCATAACGAGTTATTTCGTTTCTTTAAAGACAACGTGCTTTCTAACAACAGGGTCAAATTTTTTGTACTCTACACGACCAGGATGGAGTTTTTTACTCTTAGTGATGGTGTATCGGTAACCGGTTCCGGCTGTACTTTCAATTTGGATAATTGTACGTTTGCTGTTACCAGCCATAATGATTTATCCTATTCAACGATTTCAGTTACTACACCAGCGCCAACAGTGTGCCCGCCTTCACGGA
>CAZYLQ010000037.1:0-14318 GCA_964648395.1 uncultured bacterium
ACGACTGATCAATATAATTTTGAATGTATATCAGGATACGAAACATCACCGCAATATGCCAATATGCTCCCACGGATAGTATGGGATGCAGGAACATATTATATTGTCGTGGATGATCGTGCGGGAACTCCGGGGACAGGGAGTGTTAAGACATGGATGGGCTATTCTCTTTTAGTGGATTCTACTGAAGTTTCTGGTGATTTTTCTGAAGTGGATTATTTTTTTAGTGAAGGAGTCTATGGTGGAGAATATGCGGATGTGTATAATGGTAATGGTATTGGGTTAGAAACCAGTGACTATAATCTAAGTGTAAATGCAAACGGAGGCGATGCAACTGAAGTCAATTTGACATCATTAGAGTCATCGAACGGAGCGTTGCTCGCTGGTGGAGAAGAGATAGTTGTTTTAAACCTTGAATACCCTATTACACCCAGTGGAGGAGAAATATTAACGGTAGGACCAGCTTCTGTATCATCAATTTTTAACAGTGTCGGTGTTCCTTTACTGGATATAGCTGGGATTAACATTAATTTGGTTGATGCCTTGGCGCCAACCATTCAATCCACGAGTCCTCAAAATGGTGAATCAGGCGTTTCATCAGTCTCCAACATCACTGTGGAATTTTCTGAAGTGGTACAAAATTCGGTGGATGGTGCCAATATTACCAATTCCAATGCGACGGATTGTTTCATATTGGAAGAGGCGGTTTCTGGAAATGGCATAAATTTCACGATTACTTCCGGAGATCAGATCGAATTTGAAATTAATCCTGATGGGCAATTATCGGAAAACACTGCAATCAAATTATCAATACTCGCAACTATTGAAGACTTAAACGGCAATAGTTTTGCTTTTGATACGGTCCGGTTTGAAACTGCAGATGAGTCACCGCCCCAACTGGAATCTGCTGCTATTTCTGCTATAAATGATTATGTCGCTATCACTTTCAGCGAAGGGGTTTATTCAAGTGCAGGGTTCTCTAGTGCGCCTGATTTGACCTACATGGGTGAATTTGGAGGACATAAATATTATGGCTCCAATTATCAATTAACCTGGACCGATGCAAGCGATTATCTTGATGGATTTGCTGGTGCTCACTTAGTTACCATTTCATCACAGGAAGAAAATGATTTCATTTCAGGTGAATGGGCGAGTGGTTGGATAGGCTTTAATGATGTTGAAGAGGAAGCCAATTGGGTATGGGTCACTGGTGAAGAAGTAGTCTATACCAATTGGAACGTTGGAGAGCCGAATAATGCCGGGGAAGAACACTATGCAGAAATTTTTCTTGATGGGACTTGGAATGATCTACCAAACTGGCAACACACTTTTATTGCAGAAGTTGAAGAAGGAGGAGGCAGTACCGGTGGATTAGATTTATCCGACTTCCATTACACTTTCAATTCTAATGGCGGGAATTGTGAAAGTATTACTGTTACGGGTCTAACAAACATAGCCGGAGAAGCTTTAACTGGTGGCGAAACAACCATCCATGCTCTGCTTTCTCTGAGTGGTGCACCCAGCGGAGTGGAAACAATTACAGTTTCTCCAATAGACAATACTTCCATTTTTGATTATGCGGGAAATACTATGAATTCTTCGTCGGTTTCGGAAGAAGTAACACTTTTGGCATCTGCATTATTGATTTCAACGGATTTAGCAGATAGCAATGTTTATGTGGATCTTGGATTTTCTACAGGTATTTACGGAAATGCATATCAGTCTTTACCAGCCTATCTGGCTGGATTTGAGTCGTCCATTGTAACAAATGGTGGAACAGCAACAACCGTCACAATGACATCACTCACAGACTTAGAAGATAGTGCATTGGTTGGTGGAGAAGATTCTGTTCGAATCCACATGTCTTTTAATGAATTGCCTTCAGGGGTAGAGACAATTACTTTTTCACCTACTACGGATTTTAGTGTTTATAGTGTATCAGGCGTGCCCATTCCTTCGGGGGAAACCTATGGGCCAATTGCCCTAATTGACGAACAACCTCCTGTGGGGTCCGATGATATAGAAAACGGTGACAGTAATGTCTTTGAATTGGATACAATTACAATTTTATTTAATGAAAATATTTATTTTCCAGCTACAGGAAATCAAGTCACTATTGGAGATTTGGCACCTCTCATCACATTAAAATATGATAATAATTTGGGGGAAGATATTCCATTTTTATTAGAATATGTTAATAATCCTCCGGTTATATCCCTTTATCCTGCAGTGGAATATGATAGCGAAGCGATGGTGTATTATGCCTTTAACGCTCAATTACAGGACGTAAATGAAAATCCGGACATTTATAATTTTGAAGCAACGTTCACAGTCAGAGATTATCAATCGCCTGTATTTCAATCCACAACGATATCCCCACTCAATTCCTATGTTACCATTGAATTTGATGAACCTATCTTCGCAAATTCAAATGGGACTGGAGGTTTAACACTTGGGAACCTTGATTATTATTATGATGATAATGATGGAAATTGCGAAAATCTTACTATCACAAATTTGACAAAGGAAAATGGTACAGCTTTAACCGGTGGTGAAACTATTATTCGCGCTGTGTTAGAGTTAAGCGGTTCAGCCAGCGGTGTAGAGACATTGTATTTTGGTCCAGCAGGCGACCCTATTTATGATGCTGTTGGAAATGTAATGAGTATGGATTTAGAGACAGAATCTGTGACCTTGTTGCAATCGGCTTATATTGAAAACCAAGCATTAGCGGACAGTAACGAATTCATTGATTTATATTTTTCTGTTGGAGTTTATGGAAACTCCATCCAAACGCAGCCTTTGTACTTAACTGCATTTACGGTAAACCTTAACACCAATGATGGTTCAGCAACGACTGTGACACCCATAAGCATAACAGATTTTGATAATAATCCCTTAACTGGTGGTGAGGATACTGTTCGTCTTTTTATGAGTTTTGATAATTTTCCATCTGGGGTAGAAACCATAGTGATCTTCCCCACAACACCCTATAGTATTTATAGTTATACTGGAATTCCGGTTCCAACATCGGAAGTTTCGGACACAATTCTCCTGAATGACCAAATGCCGCCCATGGGTGATGACGATATTTTAGATGGAGCAACAGAAGTGAACCAGGGAGATTCCTTGACCCTTATATTCTCCGAAGATCTTTATATTCCCCAAACAGGCGATATTGCAACCGAAACAGATCTGGCTTCGTTTGTTACACTGAAAGAGGGTGATTCTAGTGGTGCTGATATTCCATTCACCCTAACTATGGATGGCAGCCCTCCCACGCTCACCGTAAAACCGGTTGAAACTTATTCCAGTGAAGCGGTTATTTATTATGCATTCAATGGTATATTGGCAGATGTAAATGGAAATTCAGTTGAAATCAATTTTGAAGCATCGTTTACCATTCAAGATTATTTAGCACCAATGGTTGACTCTTCTGCTTTAGCGCTCGACAATTCCTATCTGGATATAATGTTTGATGAAGAGATTTATGGAACGGATCAGGAATCGGGTGCGATTAGTAATAATACAATTCAATTAGAATTATTTAATAATGGCAGTGTCACAGATACAGTTATCATCACTAGCTTAACTAGAACCGACAGTAATTTTCTCATCGGTGGGGAAACCAATATTCGTTTGAATCTTGAATATAATTCAACTCCGAGTGGGGATGAGACTATGGTTGTGACAGTTGAAAACGGTGTGGAGATATATGATGGTCCCGGGAACCAAATGTCAGGTCAGGCGATTACCGATACCATTCCTCTTTACGATATACTACCGCCTAGCATCGATACTATTTCTGTTCCAATTGATTCTTTTATTATTTTGATGGAAAACACACCCATAACTTTTTCATTCAACGAGAAAGTGGATTCATTGGAATTCACAGTTACAACTGCTATAGCAGATTCGGTAAGTTTTGATTCAACAAGATCTGACTCGGCAATTGAAATTACGTTGCAACCACCCTTTACCAGTTTTGATTCCATAACGGTTTATTTTTCATATATAGAAGATGAAGCAGGCCTTACAACAGTCGATATTGCTTATACGTATGTAACACCCTTGTTAGGTGATTACAATTTGGATTCTACCTTATCGTTTATTGATTTGGACAAATTAGTTACTAAATGGAAAGACAAGGATTTCAATTTTGAACTTGGACCGGTTGTCGGAGAAGCTCCACATTTTGTATCTACCCCGGACAGTAAATTTGATATAGAAGATGGTATGGCGTTTGTGCGAATGTGGTCATGGTACCAGCAAACCTATGGAGAAATAATTCAGGATACTGTTATGGTGGGGCGTCCATTGGAAATGATCCAAAATGATAATGATCTTTTGATTATCCTTGATAAACAAGTTCATGCCGGACAGATCCAGTTTTCCTATGAGATTGGAGAGAGCCCCATTCAGTTTGGGCATCGACAAAATATAAACGGTGAACTATTTATTATGAATCAAGACCCGGGAAAGGGATATTCAATTTTGGAATTTGCCCGAACCGGAGAAGTAGTCAAAGATACAATCTCGTTGAAAATGAAAAATGAGATCCAGGATATTGCAATCTTTTATAAACTTGTGGATGAGAATAATGTGGTTGTCTATAAAGGGGCGATGAATGTGAATTGTCCCATTTTACCTACAAAGATGGCATTGTACCCTGCTTATCCCAATCCATTCAATCCTATTGCCACAATTCGGTTTGATATTCCTGAAGTAGAAACGCAAATAATTGCAACTCTCCATATTTATGATATCCGTGGTCGATTGGTGGAAACTCTGGTGAATGGTTCAATGCTCCCAGGGACATACGCCGTTCAATGGCAAGCAGATGGATTCGCTTCGGGCATGTATTTCGCACAGCTCAGATATGGGAAAAAAATGAAAACCCAAAAGATTTTACTCCTGAAATAGGTTTTTTTGCTTCGTTGCTTCACATAAACATCTAAAGGTACATTCCGGTCAATATGAGAAATATACCGACCACAAAACAACTCCGAAATAAGTATGATCCTGATGGTGTTTTGGAAGCCATCGAAATATCATTCAAGGAAAACCTTGAAAAATTACGATCGTCTTTGAATCACAAGGACAGCCCTCTTTTAAAATATAATCGTGATCTGCAAATATCTCTTTTGGACTCAAATGAAAAGAAAAATGAAGAAATAATTGATGATGTGGCTGCTACTTTGAAGGATACGCTCTATTTCATGACTTTATCAAAAAAGGACAGGACGGCAGTCACCCAAAAAATGAAGATTTATCATTCAGATTTGGTGAAAAATCAATTAGCCAGGATTGAGTTATTGTTGGATGATTCAGAAATCGGTTCCCCAAAACATGGTCATGACCCAACACCCAAGCATAAGGGAATGAATCAAGTTTTTCATATTCTTGGTATGATAAAAAAAGATTTGGAACTGGAAAATGATCATTGGAGTAATTTATCGCGATCTGGTTATCTTACGGGGTTCCAAATTTCTATGGGAGAATTTTTCGCGATACTAAAGAAATTAGGCATGACCCAGAAAGATCAAATTACTCTAGTTCAACGGTTATTCGATGACTTCGAAGTAGATTGGAATGAAGGGGAGCGGGAGAATATCAAATTATCACTCCAGCAACCTGCATTGGCGAATTATGAAACAACTCAAAGGGACATTAAACAAATATCCAGCACATTTTTTTCAAAATCACTTTCTGAAGATTTGTTATCAGACTTGATTGATCATGCACGTATTATGAAAAAAAGATTAAGACGATTTTGATCTTCCGTATCGTTTAAATATATCCACAAAAGCATGAGACAAACATTTCATTACACTAGTGGAGAGATGGTCAAGACCGGAGTTACCTTTGGATCCGCATTAGCTATGGCTATTTCCTTCAATATAAACCAATCTGTATTCTGGGCTTTAATTCATGGACTCTTTTCTTGGTTATATGTGATCTGGTACATTTTGATTTATTAGAACTTGGTACAATAAGATGACCATTAAATATTGCCTAGCTCCACTATTCCTTTTGAGCCTATTGGTCTGTGAATGGGTAGGACCATCAGCAGTGTGGATATTCTTTTTTAGCTTTTCTGCATTTGTGATTATAGGCGATACACTTTTTGGAAATGACCGTGTTCAATTCCAAAATGCTCAACATAAATTGAATCCAATTCTATACTTTATTCTACCTTTATTATTTGTTAAGCTTTATAATATCACTCTTCTCGGGGTGAATGATAGCCAATCAATCATTGCAAAAATAGTATCAACAGATACATTATTTTTAGGTTGGCAACGTTCTTATACAAATTTGGATCTTCTTGGTATTATACTTTCATCTGGACTATTGATTGGTGGAATAGGTACAGTTGTAGGTCATGAATTGGTTCATCGAAAAAAGAATTCATTGGGATTTAAAGTAAGCAATTGGCTTTTAGCTATAACCTGGGACCCTGCATTCGGAATTGAACATGTTCACGGGCATCATAAAAATGTAGCAACCTACAACGACCCGGAATCCGCCAGACGCGGTGAAGGTGTTTACTCTTTTATTCTTCGTTCTACAGTTGGAACACTAAAAAACGCCTGGAATTGGGAATCGGAAAGACTCGCTCAAAAAGGGGTAAACACAGTTTCATTTCAAAATCAAATGATCCAGGTTTATATTCGATCCGCAATTATAACTGGACTTATTTCACTGGGTGGCTCTATAAGTCTAGTCGTTTATTTTGGGTCGGTGGTTTGGGCTAAAATTCTATTGGAGACGGTAAATTATTTAGAACATTATGGCTTGGTGCGTATTCCTGGCACAGTTATAGAACCCAAGCATTCCTGGAATTCCAATCACCGAATTAGCAGTTATATACTGTATAATCTGACCCGACACTCAGCACATCATGAGAAGGGGACACTCCCATTTTGGAAATTGGATGCCTATAAAAACGCACCCATGCTCCCCTACGGGTACTTAACCATGGTATATTTTATTTTACTCCTACCTTGGAAATACCGATCTATCATGGAAGAAAAATTACAGGATTGGGACACCCGTTATGCATCTGAAGATGAATTAAAGTTGATTGGACAATTAGAAAAATGAATGGTATGAAAGACTGGTTCCTCTTGGATCCCGATATAACATATTTGAATCACGGTTCATATGGTGCCTGCTCCAAACCTGTTTTTAAAGAGTATCAGGATTGGCAGAAAAAGTTGGAAAACCAACCGGTTCAATTCATGACAAACCAAGTTTATTCAGCTATGGAAAAATCCAGGGAGTCCATGAGCCAGTTTGTTGGATGTGATAAAGAAGAATTGATATTTTTCCAGAATCCTACTACAGCTGTGACTAATGTCATTTATAATTTGGATTTAAAACCCGGAGAGGAAGTGCTCATGTCAAACCATGAATACGGTGCATTGGTTCGTGCCTGGAAATTGTGGGAGCAAAAGACTGGGGTTAATATCATTCAACAGGATATTTCTATGCCTGTAACTACTGAAGAAAATTTCATTGAAGATTTCTGGACAGGTGTTACAGATCAAACAAAAGTCATTTTTCTCTCCCATATCACTAGCTCAACCGCTCTGATCTTTCCTATAGAAAAAATTATAAAAATGGCAAAAGAACAAAATATCCTTACCATTATTGATGGTGCTCATGTCCCTGCTCATATTCCTTTAAATATACATGAGTTAGGGTGTGATTTTTATACAGGAGCCTGCCATAAATGGTTATGTGCGCCAAAAGGATCATCTTTTCTTTTTGTAAAAAAAGAGCATCAGGATTGGATTAAGCCTTTGGTGGTAAGCTGGGGGAAGGATGGGGATGATCCGACGCCGTCTGAATTCATACAGAATTTTCAATGGCAAGGGACGAGGGATATGTCTGCTTTTTTATCCATTCCCACTGCCATTAATTTTTATATTAAAGAGATCAGGCCTTATCAAGCAGCTTGCAAAAAGATCATTCAGGACACTTACTTAGAATTTCCATCAGTTCTGAATACTGAGTCAATTTCAACCGACATAGAATGGTTAGCCCAATTGGTGGCACACCCGCTTCCAAAAAACATCCCATCAAATTTAAAAAAACGACTTTGGGAAGAATATCAAATTGAAATTCCAGTATTTGAATGGAATGGACAGAAATTCATCCGGGTCTCTATTCAGGTTTATAACACACAAAAAGACGTTGATCTTTTGATGAGTACATTACGATCCCTTATTTAAATTCTCAAGTCTATTCTCATGAATTTTAATTCGATACATATTATTTCCATGGCGATGTTTCTTTCCATTGGATTTTCACAGCGGATTATGTTGTTTACTAAAACGAATGATATTTTCAGCTCTTCGAATAATTTCACTATTAAGAAGAAAAAATTAGTATTTTGGCAAGACAAAGTGGTACTCACGACCGTTCCAATAAAAAGTTTGGTAGAAGTTCGCTATGCTGAAAAATCATATTATTCCCTGGGGAAGCCGTGTACTATAGTTGGTGGATTGGCAATGGCTTCAGCAGCTGGCGCATCAGTTGCAGGACAAATGACAGATGAATATATGGCCATTGGCATTGGTGGTGGGCTTGTGGTCTATATTTTGGGTAAAACACTGAATTTGATCGGTGCAAGATTTGGACGGGATATTGTTTACAAGGATTTTGATCGTCTTGACTCTTCGACCCAAAAACTTGTACTTGAATCCATAAACCTGGATATGGAAAAACGAAGCAAAGAAAGCCAATTTATGTTTGGTCCGGAGGGGCGGAAAACACGATTTTTGTTTTTCACATGGAAAGGGAAAAAACCATGGAAGAAAAAATATAAACCGAAAAGGAAAATAATCCGATTCTCCTTCTTTTGATTTTTTAGTATGCAATGTATCCTCACTGCCTTGAAAGCAGAATCTCAACCGCTGATTAATCATTTCAATCTTAACCGTGTTACATCATTTCAATTTCCAGTATTTAAGAATAAAAACCTTTATCTTGTTGGCCTTGGTGTTGGGAAGAAAAATATCAAAAACAGAATTGAAACATTTCTGAATCAAACTAATCCTGATTTAATTCAATTTATTAATATTGGGATTGCAGGAGGGAATCCAAAATCCACCAAAATTGGTAGCGGTTACCTACTGCATAAAATAAAAGACGAAACTATCGGGAAAACATATTATCCTGATATTTTAATTAAACATAATTTTGAAGAAAGTTCTCTAGTTACAGTTGAAAATGTTATTTCTGATGGAGAAGGCATTTACAAGAGGTTAGTTGATATGGAAGCTTCAGAAATATTTAAAATTTGTTCTTCCTTAATCCCAATACACCGATTAGCTTTTTTAAAAATTGTATCGGATTATATGAATATTGAATTTGAAGAAATTAGGGCCCAGCCCATTTCGAAATTGATTTCTCACCATTTGAATTCCATTGAATCCTTTTTATCACAATTTGAAAGATTGTTTAATAAAGAAGCTCCAATATTATCAGCACAAGACATATATTGGATAGATGAGATTGTTCAACTAATGTCTCTAACTGAAACCCAGTATCAGCAACTTCTTCAATTTGCAAAAGGGTTCAGACTTCGAAAAACAGGCCTTCCATTACCTGATGTTGAAAAAAATACACCATCAAACAAGGTCACCCAAAAACACCATTTCAAAAAAATCTGTGCAGAACTTTCAGCCTAATTTTTCCCATATATACCTTGAAAAGGATGCTTCTGTTTATCCTTTGGCCGAACTTACCCTGTCTAAATTTCCAAAAGCTAAAATTTTGGAGATAGATCACTATAAGGATGTGTTTAATCGTCCTAGGCAGGATTTTCAGCTCCAGAAAGCATCCATGAAATTGATTCTGGCGAAAAAGACAGAACCTTTTTTATACCCGGCATCAGACATGGTACAGGAATACGGAACTCCCAATGTATATTATAATACACCAATTTTGAATTGTCTGTACAATTGTGATTATTGTTTTTTACAAGGTATGTATCCATCGGGGAATTTGGTTGTTTTTGTGAATGAAGAAGATTTTTTCAATTCTATAAAATATAAATTGAAAGATCTGGATGACCCATCGAAACCTATGGTCGTTTCAATCTCTTATAATACAGACCTTATGGCGATGGAGAATATCATTCCAGTAACATCTCGCTGGATCGAATTTGTAAAAATGCAAAAAAATATGAAAATTGAAATTCGGACCAAAAGTGCGCTTTTCTCAGCTATTAAGGATATTGAATCGTCTGAAAAAGTTATCCTTAGTTGGACAATATCACCATTTGAAATCTGTGAAAAATATGAATCTACAGCTCCGCCACTTTATCGAAGAATAAAATCATTGAAACAAGCTTTGGATTCGGGTTGGGGTGTAAGACTTTGTTTTGATCCGGTGATCCTTATTAATGATTGGGAGAAAATCTACTTACGTTTTATAGATGAAATTTTTTCTGAGATTGATGGTGAAAAATTGGTGGACATAACTTTGGGTGTTTTCAGAATGAGTAAGGATTATTTTAATAGAATTCGGAAGCGAGAGCCAAGGTCTGACATTTATTATTCCAATTACATTATTGAATCCAATACAATTACCGTATCCATTGATCAAAGACAGCGGGCTTTAACAATATTGAAAAATCGGATTACGGAATATGTCCCAAAAGACCGAATTCAGGTTTGGGGATAAGTAATATAGACTTCTTAATTTTCCAGATTATTTTCTGGATGTCTGCTCCATCATTTCATATCCTTGTTGCTATGGTGTTGCTCCCATCTTATTTTTATGATGGTTATTCTACATTTTTTCATTAAAAATTCAAGGATTAAAAAGGAAGCAGTATTTTGAACTTAAAAATAATTCTTTTTATAATTGCAGTTGTATTTATCATAGGCTCCCTTGCCTTCGCCTTGTGGTATAGGATGAATGATGATAAGAATGATTAAGTTTTCTCCTTGGTTTCTATTACTAACGGGTTTGGTAGCCCAAGGAGATTTCAATCTGGAAAACTTGAATCCAAATTCAGTAACATTTGGAGAGTTCATTGGCCCGGATGATTACATCGGTGATATATGTATTGTATTTTTTGGACATGAATATTGAGGAACCTGTAGAAGTCGGTTCGGCTTTTTAAACACGATTTATCTCGACCTTCAATCCATGGGTATTGATGATGTTGCTATCATTGGTGTCGGAAAAGATACTTACAATAATGAATTAGATGGCATGATTAATGGCAGGGTCTTACCTTGGGTTGAAGATGTTCAAGCTGATGGATTCCCAGTGTGGACCGATTATGGTGCTGCACAACGCAGCACTTATATTTTGAACCGGGAAGGTGAACTTATATATCAATTCAATATTACAACATTAGACCCAACCGAACCGGAAGACTATGAATATTTGATTAATCTAATTTTGGATTATCGATCTGAAAATGGTCCAAATGTTTTTCGAATACCGGAAGATACAACATCAATCCAAGGTGGGATTGAATGGGCAGAAAATGGTGACGTAGTTCTTGTCAGTCCGGGCATCTATCAGGAACGAATTGATTTTCTGGATAAAAATATTACCGTCGCTTCCCTGCTATATTCCGGGTTTGATCAAAGCATGGTTTCTGAAACCATTATTGATGGGGAATATGAAGGAACAGTTGTCACAATTAGTGGTGGGCAAAACCACTCTGCAATTCTTTTAGGGCTCACGATTGAGAATGGTTATGGAAGTCAAACAGGTGGTGGTATTCTGATTGAAAATTCGAGTCCCATAATTGATAACAATATAATACGAAATAATAATGCTGGGGATTGTGGGGGAGAAGGAGCCGGATTGGCGATTTGGAGTGAATCACAGCCTTTAATTATTAGGAATAAATTTTATGAAAATGTAGTCTCCGGTGTGTGCGATTGTATTTGTTATTTTGGTGGCGGAATTTATGTGGACTCCACAGCGTTCCCTATTATTGGCAGTTCTGAAACTTTGGGTAATGCATTTTTTGAAAATTATGCTGATTATGGCTTTGACCTCTTTAGGTATCCACCAATAGATACTACAGATTGGACTCCCATTTTTGCTCACCACAATATTTTTGAAGATTGCCCTCCTGATTATGTTAATCATGTTTTTCCACAGAATGGCTGGGATCTGGAAAATTGCCACACATTATTATCTATTGACGAAGATCAGCATGTGATTACAAATGGTTTTTATTTATTTCCAAATTATCCGAATCCGTTTAATCCAACTACCACAATAAGGTTCGATTTAGTAGATACACAGCATTCATCGTCTCCTCGCCTGCATTTTGTTAATAACGACCAGGCTCTCAACAATCTTACGGTATCTTTGCGTGTATTAGATATAACCGGCCGTCTTGTGGAAACACTGATTGATCGAAAACTTTTTTCCGGTATTCATGAAATCCAATGGAATGCATCCAATTATCCCAGCAGTATATATTTTATCCAATTACAATTCGGTGAATTCACCCAAACCCAAAAGGCGATTCTTGTTAAATAGATTAATATATTTGGGTTTCGCTTTTACATTCATTTTGGGTTCAGAAAATGTGGAAATGGATACTTTACCATCGCCTATTACATTTGCAGGTACTGATTTTAATCTCGTTGAAAATGGTAATTCATCGATTCATTACATATGGCTCCACGGAGATGAAAAAACAGCTAAAATGGCTTTAGATCATCATATTAGTCATTTCCCGGGGAGAGCATTTTTTATCCAAAATGATAATCGCGAAATTCCATATCTATCAACTATCATTGATCCAAACCGGCTTTTTTCACGGAGTGGCTCTTACCATTCGTTAAAAAAATTCAAACCTTATTGGCCGCCAGGAACATTAAAAAAAGCATTAGATGATATTGAAAGAGATCGAATCCAATTTCTGGAAAAAATTATGCCAAAGAAGGATGGAATATTGATTTCTGTCCATAATAATTTTCGTGGTTACAATGTGAAATATGAGTTGAAATACAGCCGCAAGACATCTATTAAAAAACAACAAAACCCTAGAGATTTTATATTATGCACTCATGAAAAAGATTTCGAAAAACTAGCGAATGGACCATATAATGTTGTTCTTCAGGATACGGTCGTAAAACGAGATAATGGAAGTTTATCTTGGGAATCCCTGCGTAGAAATGTGCGCTATGTAAATATTGAAACCCGGTTAGGATATCTTACAAAACAGAAAAAAATGTTAGCATTCGTGAGTGAAACATTGAATTAAATCCGTGGGGAAAATTGTACAAAAACTTATTGGCTGGATGCCACTGATCCTCTTTTTATTATTGATCATGGTGGATAGAGAAAATTCATTTCATGTGGTTGGTTTTATAAGTCTTCTTTTTATTTATGCCGCCATTTTAATTATGAGAATCCTTTATGCAAAAGAACGATGGCATGAAGAGTTTGATTCGGGTGAACTGGGTCAAAATGCATCAATTCAAAAAATGAGTGACCTAAGAGAAAAATTGGAAGAGCAAGATGGAATTGATTCGGAAAGCTAAAGGATTCTTATTTGATTTGGATGGTGTGTTTTACCAATCTGGGAAACCCCTCCCCGGTGCAATTGACGCATTAAGCTATTTGAGAAAAAGCAATCTTCCATTTCGATTCTTGACAAATACCACCACAAAAAATAGACACACACTTCAAGAAAACTTGACTAATATTGGACTGGCATGCATAGAGAATGAGATCATTACTGCAGGATTCGCGGGTATAGATTTCTTACGAAAAAAAGGATCGCCATCCTGCCGATATTTTATCACGGAAAACTTGAAACAAGACTATACAGAATTTGAAGAAGATTTGGAAAATCCTGAAGCCATTGTGATCGGAGATTTTGATGAATGGACTTACGATCTATTGAACGAGGCTTTTTATCATGTGATGAATGGAGCAGAAATAATTGCACTTCACAAGGGGAAATATTATAAAGTAGATAATGGTTTACGAATGGATGCAGGTGGGTTTGTTGCTGCCTTAGAATTTGCCACAGGAAAAAAATCTCAACTTGTTGGGAAACCCAATAAAGCATTTTTTCAATGTGCATTGGATGATTTAAGATTAGTTCCTGAAGAAGTAGTCATGATTGGTGATGATCTAATTAATGATGTAAATGGGGCACAAAATCTTGGAATACCGGGCATTTTGGTAAAAACCGGCAAATATCATGAAGGAATGATAGAATCGAGCAAGATTAATCCAGATGGCTTGATTGATTCAATTGCAGATTTTCAAAATATTTTGAATTAATAAGGAGAAATGATAATGCAGATTGA
>CAZYLQ010000038.1:0-4427 GCA_964648395.1 uncultured bacterium
AGATCAGTTCGGCTGGCATCTTCCGCCGTGAATCGGAGTTTGAGCCCTTTATCTTTGCCATATTTCACTGCAGTTTCAATTCGATCTAATGCTTCAGGTTTTGTTACATTGAATTTGTGTTTCAAACTCAATGGAGATGTTCCAAAAAAGATTCCCATCCATCCAACGCCAATGGCTGCAACATCATTGATATCTGATTTGGATGCTCGACCGTGAGCCATTTTTTTCGCTTTCAGATCCAGATCGTTCAGGGCTACAACAGCTTCATATACATCAGGAGATACGGCTGGATGACCTAGTTCGATGAAATCCACACCGAATGCATCCAGGCGTTTTGCCAAAGCTATTTTTTGGTCTAATGTAAAGGAAACACCCGGCGTTTGTTCACCTTCTCGGAGAGTTGAGTCTAAAATTTCAGGTTTTTTACTGATTAACATATCAATTTTCGCTGCTCTTCCATACCCATGGAAATAAGATAGGGGTTTTCTTTTTGTAGGGATGAAAATGCTGATTTTGAATCCATATCCAGCCAGTTGTTTTCAATCATGATTTGTCCAATAGGACCACCCAAGGTATTCCCAGGACCAAGCAAAACTAATTTATCCGGACAAAATTCCTTTATAGCGACTGTAATTGTAGTAGAGAAATCGTAAGCATTTGTCACTTGATGTCCTAATGTATAGTTGTACAAATCTACAGTCTCTGTGCTAAATGGCGACCAAATATGTCCTCGCCCATCCACCAGAGACACAGATGGTTTTTGAAAAATAGATTGGGGTAATAATTCGCATGCTTTTTTCGAGATAGATTCCAATAAGGGTGTATGAAAAGCAGCATGAAAAGGCAATTGAAATGGATAATTATCTTTTGCAGGTAATTTCTTTAATAAGATATCTAATGCTGGTTGCTCGCCACCAATAACCAAATATCCACCAAGATAAATGGACACATGAGCATTTACATTTTTAATCTCGGTTAATACTTCTTCTTTTTCAGACTCATCAACGTGCCAATTTTCATCCATAACTGAATATATAATTTGTCCACCGATAGTGCCTTCTTTCATCATGGATCCCATAGTACTAATTAAGGAATACGCATTTTCATGGGTCAAAGCTCTACTTAATGCCAAGGCACTATACCATCCCATGGAATTTCCTGTGATAGCAACAATCTCATATTTTTCTTGATCAATGGAAAGAAAGTCAGATAAACTACAAGCGTAAATAAGTGGCGACGCATGTTCCCCAGACATGTGAATTTTGGTTCTAAATCGCTTCGAATCCAATTCTGTTAACGTAGAATTTCCAACCAATTTTCGCTGATCATCCATATAAGCAATCTGGGTTTTTGCCGAAGCGCCAAAAGCGGCCAAATAACCCAATGTATCTCGCGTATATGTCCCGCGTCCTGGACAGATTATCACAATGCGTTCTTTAGCCATTCACTAATTCCAACCCGTGTTTAATGATGGATTCTTTACTTGGAAGTGTAGCAGTCGCAGCAATACCAATTGAAATAAAACTGTCTTCCGCCGCATGAAGTTTAATATTCAAATGCTTATTACTTTCAAACAATAAGTTTGAAATAAGTCCTTCACCGTGACACCCCGTTCGACGACATTCATCCACAATAAGTACATTTTCACACGTACCAATGGCGTTTAATAATTTTTGGATATTGATATCAGACAGCCAACGGAGATCAATGACTTTAATTTTTTTCTTCAGTTTTTTCTCAATCTCTTTTTTAGCCTGAAGTGACAAGTACAAACCATTCCCGTATGTGATAATTGTAAGCGTCTTTCCATTCCCATATTCTGAAAATTCCCCTAATGGAATTTCTTCATCTAAATCGGGGTATTGGAAAACCCATTTTCCATCTTTTGGTTCATAAAGATCCTTTGCCATATAAAGTGCAATCGGTTCTATAAAAACCACGACTCTACCATTCTCATAAGCTTCTCGAACGGCAGTTCGAAGCATTCTTGATGCATCTGCACCATTAGACGGCACTGCAAGAATTAAACCGGGAATGTCTCTAAAAACGGTTAATGAATTATCATTATGAAAATGTCCACCAAATCCTTTTTGATACGCCAAGCCCGGAACACGTAAAACCATTGGATTGGTAAATTGACCTTTTGAGAAGAAAGGTAATGTAGCCGCTTCTCCACGCAATTGATCTTCTGCATTATGAAAGTAAGCCAAAAATTGAATTTCAGGAATTGGAATGAAACCATTTTGACCAAACCCTATCCCAAATCCAATGATAGATGTTTCATCTAATGGGCTGTTAAATACACGTCGCTCACCAAATTGTTTGTAAAGATCAGCTGTCACATAATATACGCCGCCCTTTTGTGCCACATCTTCACCAAAAATTAATGTGTTTTTGTAGCGAAGCATTAAATCTGATAAGGTGTAATTAATCAATTTCGCCATATGATGGGATTGATCCATTCGATTGAATTCTTTACCGAATAGATCCTTCCGAACTTTCGCTGAAGGCTGCTTTGGTATTTTTCTTGACGATTGATTTTCAATAATGGATTCAATTACGTCTTCAGCTAATTCAAGTTTAGGCCGAAGGGTTGTAGCATCAAAAACGTGGTTCACTTGGTGTCTAATCGATTCATATAGACGCACTATTTCTTCGGATGATAAACAATTGTTCTCAATTAAAATTCGTGATGAGTGGAGTAATGGGTCATTGAATTCTGTAGCTTCAATTTCTGCCAAAGGAAGATATCCAACCTCAACATCTGAACCGGCATGCCCCATGAGTCGCACCGTTTTCATATGAAGAAAAATGGGCGACCGATTTATCCTGCAATCGTGCTCAACTTGTCGAGATTTAATCATAAGATCAATGAGATGAAGTCCATCTGTTTTCACATACTGCAGTCCAAGACGATTAGAAAAATTTTGCTCAATCCAATGCTCATTGGTCGGCACAGAAATTCCGGTTCCATTATCTTCACAAATAAAAATAATGGGGACATGGCCCCCAGAATTGCTGACCCAACTAGCTGTATTAAACGCACTTAGTGCTGTTGCATGGTTCGCACTGGCATCTCCAAAACTGCATAAGATAATACTTTCAGTTTTCAATTTTCTTTCTGAAATATCCAGATCTTTAGCCCGATCAATTGAAAAAGCAGTTCCCACAGCTTTAGGCAAATGACTGGCAATCGTGCTGGTTTGTGGCGGTATATTGAGCTTTTTACTCCCAATCACTTTATGCCGACCACCACTAATGGGGTCATCGGAAGATGCCATGAAAGAAAGGGCTATATCATAAATGGGAGTGGATTCAGGTAATTGTTTGGATCGCTGAATAAAAAATGGACCACTGCGATAATGAAGAAAAGCCATGTCCGTGTAAGGGAAAACTTTTCCAAAAACGGCATTCCCTTCATGCCCAGAACTCCCAATGGTATAAAAGCACTTTCCTTCATTTTTTAAAATACGCGCTTTCAGATCCATGTGTCGACTCATAATCTGGGACTCAAATAGAGAAATCAGTTCTGAAGAACGAATATTGGTTTGGGATAAATGTATATTGGTTCGTGCTGAAGGAAAATGCCCTAACCTTACATGATCTAAAAAATTCTGATCAATTATTTCTTCTCTGTTAAAAATACTCATTTATTTCGCCACGAATTCAAGGGAAGAAACCTTTATTTACACCATTCGTGTTTTTGTGGTATAAATCATTCAAATCAATCCATGGTCTGCAAATGAATACACATCATTTCCAGCAATAATCAAATGATCATGAACAGACACATCAATGGCTTGAGCAGCTTTTTTCAGCTTTTTGGTGATGGTAAGATCATCCTGGCTGGGGTTAGGGTTTCCACTGGGATGGTTATGAACAAAGACCAAAGCAGCCGCATCATTCACAAGTGCTCGCTTTACGACCTCCCGCGGATAAACTGCTGATGTGGATAAAGTGCCTTCAAAAAGCTCTTCCATTTTGAGAATCTGGTTCCGTCCATTAAGGTAAATAACGAGAAAAACTTCTCTATTTTTATCCCGGAGATTATGTTTGAGATAGTCCAATACTTCATCTGCTGATCGCACAAAATCTTTATCCAATACTCGGTCTGCTAGATACCTTCTCGATACGGCTTGGGCAATCTTCAGTCCTAATACGTTTTTATCACCGATACCCTTAATCTCTTTTAATCCAGTGGGTTCAGCTTCCAAAACCGCTTTGAGAGAACCAAATTTCTTCAGAGCCTCTTTGGCTTGTTGTTTACAATCTGTGCGGGGTGTTCCCAAGGTGAGTAGAAGTTCAATGATTTCGTAATCGTGGAAGCCGTGTAGCCCGCTTTTAAGGAATTTTTCACGGAGTCGCTGGCGGTGACCTTCGTTGGAATTAGCCACAGAGTTCACTAGGTAAAATACTGGACATTATAG
>CAZYLQ010000038.1:4527-9169 GCA_964648395.1 uncultured bacterium
AGATTCTTTTCCAATAAACTTTGTTCAATCCGTGAAAAACGCATCCCATTCACGACATAATCCTGATAAGCTTCCCAAGCAAAAGGTGCAACTGCTTTTACGGATTCTGCCATTGCATCAGAAAAAACTCGTATTTCATATTGAGCGTGACTATCCGATCGTAATCCAACGAAATGAAGAAGGTTGTGAAGGTCATTTTTCCAATACCATTCTGTATAAAGATTCACTGGCAGTATAGACCGTGCCAATTCACGGGCAACACCTGCTTCATTTAATTCTGAATAAATAGCAAAACTTCGTTCAGAAATTTCTTTGAATGAATCCAATACTTTTTGTTTTAATTCTGTCGGGACTTCCCCCATCCGTCCCTGTTTATTCAGTGCACTTTGGAATTGAATATGCTCCGGGTCTGGCATATAAAATTCGTCCCGTGCTTCGGAATACCGGAGTGAATATTCATTTATATTGGCTGTCCGATGACGAACCCATTGCCGAGCCACAAAGATTGGCATTTTGCAATGGAATTTGAATTCCACCATTTCAAAAGGCGTAGTATGGCGGTGACGCATTAGATAACGAATAAGCCCGCGATCTTGAGAAACTTTACTGGTTCCTTGCCCGTAACTCACACGAGCAGCCTGAACGATGGCATCATCACCACCCATGGAATCCACCAGCCGGACAAAACCTTTATCTAAACATTTAATTGCATTTTCTGGTATTTGGGTCATTATTATAGCTCTAAATTATTTTTCGATAGATCATTAAACCATCTCTGACGGGTAAAAGTAATTGTTCTAATCTACCATCATTTTTTATGAGTTCAGCAGTTTCCCTCAGTGCCTTGGCGTCATCATCTTCCGGGTTTAACACAGAACCACTCCAAAGCATATTATCAAAAATAGCTATCCCACCTTTTTTCAATAGCATCGTTCCTTTTCGATAATAATCTGGATACCCTGTTTTATCTGCATCTACAAACATTAGATCGAAAGAGCCTGCTCTGAACTCTTCCAAAGATTCTTCTGCTTCACCCTTGTGAATTGCAATCTTATAATTCACATCTGATTTTTTGAACCAGCTCTTGGCTGTAACAATATGTTTTTCCATCAATTCGCAAGAATGGATCTCTCCATCAGTCGGTAAAGCTTCCGCCATTTTTAATGTGGAATATCCCGTGAACATCCCAATTTCTAAAACTCGTTTTGCTCCAGAAATTTTTATCAACATTTGTAAAAGTCCGCCTACCAAAGAACCGCAGAGCATTTGGGGTTTATCTTCGGTTTCCCAAGTTGTTTTAGACAATTCCTTTAAAAGATCTGTATCATCCAAAGAATAATCTTTGCAGTATTTTTCTATATCTTTTGAAACTAAATGCATTATTACCTAAATACTGTTTAATACCTGGAACGTTTTATCCACCGCATCCACATCTCCTGCGATTAACCCCGGCTCTATTCTTATGTTTGCTTGATTGTATTTCCGTGGATTCCCATTCAGATCAATTAATTTTCCACCCGCTTCATTAATAATGCAATGCCCGGCACAAATATCCCATTCACTTTTTGGGCGAAGGGAAGCAAAAATATCCGCATGACCTGCTGCCGTAAGTCCTAATTTATATGCTACTGAACCAATGGCACGCAATTCGCCAAAGACGCCATTAAAGGGCTCCCATAGTCCACGTCCTGTCTCGGAACGACTATTTAATATGACCATTTCACCAATGTCTTCTTTTGTCATACATTGAATCGATTCGCCATTTAAATGGGCGCCTTCATCTTTGGCAGCTGTGAACATTTCTTTTGTGACCGGATTGTAAAGGACACCTCCAATGGGTATTCCATTTTCGACCAATCCAACACTAACCACAAAATTGGGAACTCCTTCTATAAATTCCTTTGTTCCATCCAAAGGATCAACAACCCAAACACGATCTTTTGTGAGCCTTTCAGGTGAATCAACTGTTTCTTCTGAAAGCCAACCATATTCCGGGCGTGCATCCTTTAAAACTTTTTTCAAATATGAGTCGGCTGCATGATCTGCTGTGGTGACTGGATTATGATACCCTTTATCCTTTATCTCATATTCCGCTTTGTAATAATTAAGAATAAGTCCGCCTGCTTCAATGGCGGCATCTTTTGCCAGTTTTAATTCGGAGTTCATTTTGTATAAAAAATTATGGAATAATAGGTGGCTAAATTAAAGTGAAAGAAAAACCAATGGTATCATATATGTTAATAAATAAGAGCAGTTATAAGTTGAAGATTGATCAAATGTTAGAAATCTAATTTATTAATATCTCATCCGTAAATACCCAAGAAGGTCCTCCGGCACCAGGATGGTAATCGGGACATGTATTCAAATTAATACCATTCACACGAATATATCGTGTTTCTAAATTTTCAGGCATTGCCTTGTAATGAAAGATATCCTGTTTTAGACTAAAATCATTGTTGGGATAATATTCGTAAATAGATTCAAAATGTTGCCCATCCAACGAATATTCTATCTCTACCTTTTGTGGTAAAAAGATCCAAAATACCTGGCCCTGGAGAAACCGTGCTTCGATGGAATTCACTTTTTGTATTTGTCCCAAGTCAATAGTAGCAACCATATCTTCTGCCTCGAACCCTTGCCAGGATACATCCCGAAAGTTGAGCGTCCCGCCGACCCCATTGACCAAGGCATTGACATTCTCACCAGGATATTTTTTATGAGCGTTATTCACAAGCGATATCTTTTTCGCAATAGCAGAATGATTCAGTTTTACGATGGAAGGGCGCACACCGCAAATGGTTGTGTATGCTTCGGTTCCGATTCGGTTTGTCAACTTATCACCCAGTGATGACCGTGCGAATTCGCCCAATTTCTCCAAATCTTTAACAATATGGGGAAATTGTCCTGCAAGATCAGTGGTTTCTCCAATATCTTTTTTCAGGTCATAGAGTTCTAATCCGGAAGTGCCTTTTCCGTAGGCTCCGGGGTGAAGGTTTTCTCCCGGTTCCACATTGATATAGGATCGATACTCATGGGGGAAAACCAATTTCCATTTACCTTTCCGAACTGCAAATAGTTTTTCACCATAATAATAAAATAATTCATTTCTTGGATTTGCAATGGGCTCACCCTTTAGGATTGGCAACAGGCTCACACCATCAATCTTATTGCGAATCTCCGTTCCGCCGACAATTTCTGCAAGGGTTGGTAGAATATCAATAGTACCTGCCATGTTTGAGATTACTTGATTTGTTTGGATTTTTTCCGGCCAGCGCATGATGCAGGGCACCCGTGCGCCTCCTTCCCACATGGTTCCTTTCCCTTCTCGTAAAGGACCGGCAGACCCACCCCATTTCCCAAAATTGAGCGCCGGGCCATTATCACTGGCAAAAATGACTAAGGTATTTTCATCGATCCCGTTATCTTTTAATGTTTTCAGGATTTCGCCTACGGACCAATCGATTTCCATCATCACATCGCCATAAAGCCCCAGTTCACTTTTTCTTGCAAATTTTTCAGAGACGGCAATGGGTTGATGCGGCATGGGATGGGGCACATATAGGAAAAACGGATTGTCTTTATTTTGCTTAATAAAATCAACGGCTCGGTCCGTAATTCGAGTTGTAATTGATCCTTGGTCCTGTAAATTTTCAATTTGGACGGCGGGTTCATTCCCTTCCCAAAAGGACATGGTTGGGTAGTAGCTCCGTTTTTCCCTGATGAGCGGATTCCCATCATAGTCCACAGGCCACATATCATTGGAGCAAATAAGGCCGGCATATTCATCAAATCCATTTTGGAGTGGTAAATATTTTTCCATATGTCCCAAATGCCATTTCCCGAAAACCGCATTCGTGTAACCATGGCGTTTCAAGACTTTGGCAATAGTTTCCGTTTTAGGATCAAGCCCTTTTAAATCCCATGGAAGCAATGCACCTTGGACTCCCACCCGTTCCGAATAACTCCCCGTCATCAGCGAAGCCCGACTTGCGCTGCATACGGCTTGAGACACATAAAAATCTGTAAATCGAATTCCGTCCTTCGCCATTTGATCCAAGTTTGGTGTTTCAAAACCGTCAGCGCCATAACACCCCAGATCGCCATAGCCTTGGTCATCGGTAAAAATTATGATAATGTTTGGGAGATCAGACTTTTGAGCGCAGCCCGTCAGTGCTAAACTAAAAAGGAGAAGGAGATTTTTCATTTTCCCATGTCCAGGATCATATCCCAATACTCTTTCGATACTGGCATCACGGACAAACGACCGAATTTCACCAAGTGAAATTCATCAAATCGTCCATCTTCTTTAATCTGTTTTAAGGTTACAGGATTTGCGATAGCATGATCCGGCGTTAAGTCAAATACCACAAGTTTTTCATTATCTACATTGGGATCAGGATACGAGTCCGATATAATGTTTGCAACACCAGTTACGCACCGCTCTTTCCCTGTATGATAAATAAATGCCTTATCACCTTTTTTCACCTCACGAATGAACTTTAAAGCCCAGTTGTTGGTGACACCATCCCAATAAGTTTGTCCGTCGTTTTCCAAGTCCTGATAACTGTAGTCGTGGTCCGGCTCACATTTTAAAAGCCAAGTATTCATGAAATTGCCTCCGTTATAAATTGGTTCAAGGGAA
>CAZYLQ010000038.1:9269-12587 GCA_964648395.1 uncultured bacterium
ATATCATTGATTGACACTCTTTTTGAAAATGATCAATTTTTCTCTTCCTTTTCTGGGCTCAACAGATTGTGACGGGAATTCTTCTTTTTCAATTTTCCAACCTGAATTAAATGTGGATTTAACTTCATCAATTGTTGTTCCCCAGGGAGGCCCACCCTCCTCCTGACTTTTATCCAAAGGAAACCAAAGCCCAACGAGTTTACCACCTGGTTTTAAAATTGATCTTACTAATTTTTCATATTCTGTCCTGCGAGTGGGATGGATAGCACAAAAACAGGTTTGTTCTATCACATAATCAAAAGTGTCAGGGAATTTTTCCACTAAAGAAAAAATATCATCTTGAACTGTGGTGATAGTTACCGATTTTTGAGTTGCTAATTTATTTAATTCAGAAATTGGTGTTGGCGCAAAATCAACAGCTGTAACATCAAATCCCTTTTTTGCAAACATGATGGCATCATATCCTCTACCGCAGCCAACGATACAAACTTTCCCTTGAATTAACTCATTTGAAATAGAATCAAAAAAAGGTGTAACACCTTTTAAATCCCAACCTGTATCATTTTCTAAATATATGTCCTCCCAAAACTGGGAGTGATTTACTTCATTCATTATATCAGATACATTTCTTTTTTATCTTCGCTCACTACGCTATTATTAATCGTAACATAATGGACATAAGAATCAGAATAAAACTGTATCGATTTATAATATTTCCCATTTTTGAAATGAATGGCAGCGCCACCATCAATAGCCCAGCCCGGACCACATTTCCCCTGTTTCAACATTTTATGAACATCTGGCCTACGATCCTTTTCTTCCTGATAATGGGGACAAGCCATTCCCGGAAGGAAACCAAGGCAATCTATCACATTGAGATTACTGGCCCAAGAGTCAGTGATACCTTGCTCAAACCAACAAATTGCACCAGCGCTTACGCCACATAAAATTTTACCACTATTATAAGCTTTAAGTAAAAGTTTTTCCAATTTCCATTCCTGCCAGACTGCTAACATGCTTTTGGTATTTCCGCCGCCTACATAGATTACATCTGCTTTATTAATAATACTATCTAACCTAGGTGTCCTCTGGAAAAATGTAACATGACTTAGTTCACAACTCATTTTTGTAAAACATTTATAAAACTTGATAATATAGTCTTTGTTTTCTGCACTGGCGGTTGGGAAAAATACTACATTGGGTCTTCCCTTTCCCGTAAGGTCTAAAATATATTTCTCAATTTTCCTGTGATTCGGATTTCTGCCAAACCCACCACCACCAATGGCAATGATATGTCCTTTTTCTTTCACGGATTACTTTGGTTCCTTAAAATATTTGGTGAATTCATCTGTTGTTTCAAAGATAAGGAATTCTCCTTTTAATGTTGAGATTACTGTTTTTCCTTCTTCAACCTTTATAGTTTTTCCTGATTTTGTATTTTGTACCTCTAATTTCCCAGTTAATACAGAAAAAACGCATTCTGAAACACCTTGATAATGTGGACCATGATCATTCATAGTTCTGTGCCCTGCAAGAAAGGTTGTTCCTTTCACCACTGCAACACTTGAAGGTGTATTAACAACAAATTCCCTATTTCTTGTTTTAATTAATTCAGCGCCCACCCGTCCACCAAAAATATTAATCTCCGTTTTGATAGAATCCTTTTCAGCAGAACCGAATATTTTAATTACTGAATTTCCATACAAATTTATTACACTTTTATCTTGAATATTTAGCAAAGAAAGGAAGGCATTCTTGCCTGTAGATATTTTATCACCATTATAAATTGATTCACCTTTTCGAATTTTTCCGGACCGAATTTTTCCGGATCGGTACACTTCGCCTGCAGCATTTGTACAGATACCAATTTGCTCTGGTTCAGGTAAACTCATTAAAATTGATAATGTAAAAAGTAATAATATGTGTTTCATGGTACGTTAAATTTAATACAAAGTAGTAGTTTATATTCTTGGATAGAATAGGAGAAATCCTGTATTTTCCCCCAAGTCGGGACACGAAGGATTCCAAATTTTAATCATTTTTTTCTGACGCAATTGACACGATTTTTATCACCCTTTTCAGGGCCAAAATTTTCCTTCCTTCTTAAGCCCCAATAAAAGAAAAAAACAGACAACCTCGTCGGTAGATTCAAGGAAACACCTTGGGCCAATTTTGTTATAAACAGACGTGAGTTGTGTAACATATAGGTACAAATATGAAGAAGGAAATCTTTATAAATGAGAGTATGGGTGAAACCCGTATTGCGATCCAGGAAGATAGCCAATTGGTTGAAGTTTATGTTGAAAAACAGGATAAACACCGGATGGTTGGCAATGTTTACAAAGGCAAAGTTGAAAATGTTCTTCCCGGGATGCAGGCAGCATTTGTGGATATAGGCAATGAACTGAATGCATTTCTCCCCTTTTCCGAAATTGGAAATAATGAATATATCAATGAAGATAGCGGCAATAAGCATAGACGAAATAATAATCGTAGACATGATAATATTGAAGTTGACCTAAAAAAAGGCCAAGAAATTTATGTACAGGTCATCAAGGAGCCTTTTGCAGGTAAAGGTCCCCGCGTGACTACAGAAGTAGCATTACCAGGCCGACTACTGGTGCTTGTTCCAAATGCAAATTATATTGGGATTTCAAAAAAAATCTGGGACAAATATGAACGACGACGACTGAAAAAAATTGCCCAACAACTGCGTGAAGGTAATACGGGTGTAATCATTCGTACTGTTGCCGAAGGAAAGTCTGAAGAACTCATAGAGAATGATTTCAGCCAATTGATGGAAAATTGGAACAAAATGGAAAAGATATCAGCTAGAGAAAGTGCTCCAGTAATTGTCTATGAAGATTTAGAAACAGCATCAAGTGTGGTTAGGGATCTATTAACACCTGATGTTGAAAAAATTATCATTGATTCCAAGCGTCTTTACAGAAAAACACAACGGTATCTTGAAGATATTTCTCCGAGCCTATTGGAACGATTAGAACTTTATAAACTAAAATCTCCTCTTTTTGAAAGTTTTGGTATTGAGTCCGAAATTGAAAAGCTGATGCGACCAAAAGCTTGGCTGAAAAGTGGAGCATACCTGATTATTGAAAAAACTGAAGCCATGGTAGTAGTGGATGTGAACAGTGGTCGATTTGTGGGGAAAAAACTCCATGAAGAAAATTCACTTAAAATTAATCTGGAAGCGGCAAGAGAAGTTGCACGACAACTCAGACTCCGTGACTTATCCGGGTTGATTGTAATTGACTTTATCGATATGAGATATGACGAAAATCGAAAAAAAGTCTATCACGA
>CAZYLQ010000038.1:12687-14187 GCA_964648395.1 uncultured bacterium
GGTGAAAAGAAACATATTCTTCGCGGACTTATGTGGCAAAATTTTGTCCATTTAAAAATCGAAGAAAATGTAGAAATCGCACAAGATGATTTCCGGTTTTTTCGTACCAAAGATAATACTGATGTTACCAATGAAATGAATCTTGAAAAGGTGAAAGCTGCCTCGTAAATTTGCCGGCTTTTTGGAGACGTAAAATGTATGCTATCGTAAATATATCAGGAAAACAATTCAAGGCTACTGAAGGTGCCAGAGTACGCGTCCCGCTGCAAACCGGGGATGCCGGCGCCAAAGTAACCTTTGACAATGTATTGCTCGTTCATGACGGATCGATCACAAAAATCGGAGCGCCCACAGTGAAAGGCGCAACGGTAACTGCTACCGTAATTGACCATGGACGAGAAAAAAAGATTCTTATTTATAAGAAAAAACGACGTAAAGGGTATCAGCGCAAAAACGGACACAGACAGTGGTTTACCGAAGTAGAGATTCAAAAAATTAAAGCAACGGCCACCAAGACAAAGAAACCTGCAAAAAAAGCAGATTCCAAGGTCAAAGAAGCAGCAAAAGAAGAGGAATAACTTATGGCACATAAGAAAGGACAAGGAAGTTCGCGAAATGGTCGCGATTCAAACCCCAGTTATCTCGGTCTTAAAGTAGCTGATGGACAATCTGTCTTAGCCGGGACAATAATACTGAAGCAACGTGGAACTAAAATTCACCCTGGAATGAATGTTCAGCGTGCAAATGATGACTCCCTATTCGCAACTGCGGATGGAATTGTTCAATTTGGTCGAAAAGGCCGAACTCGAAAAATTGTAACAATTGTTACAGAAAATTAACTTCTAAACCCTCCGACATCGGGGGGTTTTTTGTTTCATGACACAAAGGATACATTATGGCTCGTAAAAAAATTACTATGATTGGCGGTGGACAAATCGGTGGAAATCTAGCCCTTCTTGCAGCGCAGAAAGAATTAGGAGATGTAATCATCTTTGATATTCCAAGAGCAGAAGGAATGGTGAAAGGGAAAGCCCTGGATCTGATGCAACTTCGACCTCATGATGGTCACGATTCCAATATCACAGGCACTTCAGATTGGAATGATGTAAAAGGAACAGATGTATTTATTATTACTGCTGGAATTCCACGAAAACCAGGTATGGATCGAGAAGATCTTCTTGGAATAAACCTCGGGATTATGAAAGATGTTGCGACCAATATTAAAGAGCAGGCACCCAATGCATTTGTTATTGTTATTTCAAACCCATTAGATGCTATGGTTTATGCATTCTATAAAGTATCAGGCTTCTCTAAGAACCAGGTTATTGGGATGGCAGGTGCATTAGATAGTGGACGCTTTCGCACTTTTATTGCTATGGAAACTGGTTTTTCTGTCCAAGATGTAACTTGTATGGTTTTGGGTGGCCATGGTGACACCATGGTCCCTGTTACACGGCTGGCAACTGTTGGTGGGGTTCCTGTTACAGATCTTATTTCTGC
>CAZYLQ010000039.1:0-2523 GCA_964648395.1 uncultured bacterium
ATACACTTGATGAATGGGATATCCCAGAAAATCAATTGACTAGATTAGCGGCAGAATCTTTTACAAAAGGTCGAATGGACAACAATATAGTGGATTTAAAAACAGATGATATCTTAATGATACTGAAAGAAATATATAATGATTAATGGAAAATTCAAATTATAAGTATTTATTTTTTGTAACCAAACCCTATTCATTTTCAATTCTTGAACCGATTCAGCAAGCCATTAATGAATTAAATTATGGGGTAGTAAAATGGTTTTCAGCCAGTTCAGCAACAAATTATTCATGTCCAGGTGAACAATTAAAATCCAATGAAGAAGTATCGGACTATAATCCAGATGCAATCGTTGTACCAGGCAATGTTGTTCCTCATTTCTGGCCAGGATTGAAAGTACAGATTTTCCATGGATTGGATGAGGAAGTAAAAGGCTTTTATAACATAACAGGGTTCTTTGATTTATATTGTACATCAGGGCCGGTAATGACAGAAAATTTTTCAGTACTTGCAACGCATAAAAAACATTTTTTAGTTAGAGAAACGGGATGGCCAAAACTTGACCCTGTTTATAAAAATAAATGGAGTTTTAGTGATCAGAAAGATCAGTTAATTAAGCAGTATAAGCTAAGTTCTAATTTACCTGTAATATTATATGCACCCACCTTTCCACCCAAATATACTTCAGCTCCGGCTTTGCTGGATACCATTAATAAATTAAAAAATTGCAAGTATAATTGGATAATCAAATTTCATTCATTGATGGATGAATCTATCAGAAAAAAATATAAAAAGTTAGAGAGTAATAATTTTCGTGTAGTAGATGAATTGAATATCTTACCATTCATGGCTGGATCTGATATAATGATTACTGACACATCTTCCGTTGCCTATGAATTCTTACATTTTAACCGGCCATTGATTACTTATCAAGCGATAGCACGCAGAGAAAAAGGTATTGATATACAAGATCCTTCAGAACTTTCATCTGCAATTGAACGTAGCCTAAATGATCTAGATGAGTTTTCCGGCAATAGAGAAACTTGTTTAAAGGATATTCACCCATATTCCGATGGGAATTCTTCTAATCGTGTTCTGAAAGGGATAGCAGAAATTCTAGCTGATGGGTTGCAAAATAATTTAAAACAAAAACCCCAAAATATCATTCGAAAATATCAGATTCGCAAAATCATTGCCAAGAGTCAGGTGGTATAAAGTATGGGTAAGATAAAAGTACTCTTCAAAATGTTTTACCTATATCATAAAGCGGCTTATGATCCATTAATTGAGCTTTTTGAAAGAGATTCAAAATATGATGTTTTTCTTTCATTAACACATGAGATTGAACGGACTTTTGGCTTATTTGATAAAGATCAGACAAAAAAATATTTACAGAAATTTGAAAAAAAGGACCATCGAATTAGTGATGAAAATGAAAATTTTGATATTGTATTTGCCCCTGATGTAGTGGATGAAAAAAAATATGGCAATGCTCTAATATGCTTGATTTGGCATGGAATTATGTTTACCAAAACAGGCATATATCGGGAATTAAAAAAACATACGGATTACAGATATGTTATTTTTGCTGAAGGTGAACAATCAGTGCAATCATTAATGGCATCTGGTAGCATTGGGAATTCAGAAGTATATAAAGTGGGTTATCCTAAGATGGATCCATATTTTACAGATGGGAATTATGATAGAAATGAAATATTAATTTCACTGGGTCTCGATCCAGATAAGCCCACTGTTCTTTTTGCGCCCACTTATAAACCAACCTGTATTTATGAATTAAAAGATGTAATATTTAGAGCGACAAAAGATTATAATTTGATCATTAAATTGCATCATTATGCATGGATGGGTAAATATACATCACATCGTCAGCATAAGATATTTGAGAAAAGAGTTAAAAACTATCCCCATGCAGTAATAATCCCAAAAGATGACTACAGTATTCTGCCATTATTATATATCGCAGATACATTGGTTTCAGAGGCATCAGGTGCAATTACTGAATTCTTAGCCACAGGAAAGACTGGCGTTATTTATAATTTGAATCAAGAAAGTTTAAAACATTCAGATGGTGAGGCACTTCTAAGCTTCGACAATCGTGAATATTTGAAGGATTCTTTTGTGCATATTAATAGTACAGATGAATTGAGAGATGGTATCAAACATGCATTACATCCAACACCTGAAATGAAGAGGGCGCAAAAAGCTGACCAAGATAAAATATTTTTTAGATTGGATGGTAACGCCTCAAAACGTACCAAGGCAATAATTGAACTACTTTTGGCCGAAAGTGAAAAATCTTCATTAAGTGGCTGAAAAACTAGGATTGAAATAGATTTTGTCAGTAATTAAACCTTTCCAGGGATACTTACCACCACAAGAGATAGCTAATAAAGTTTCTTCACCTCCTTATGATACCTTGTCATCAGATGAAGCTCGGGAAATGGTGCAAAATAATTCGGACTCATTCTTAAGAATTATCAAACCAGAAATAGATTATTCACCCG
>CAZYLQ010000039.1:2623-5170 GCA_964648395.1 uncultured bacterium
CAGGGAAATGAATCATATAATTATTTTCTATCCGTTATCTTTCCCCATGATGAATTGCAGATACAGGGTTATAATCGATTAGTAAAGGACTTGGCTGGATTATCTGATGATCGTTTCCTAGAGTTAATAAAAACCAACTTTATTATTAAGGAGTTACCGAATCTTCATTCCCCACATCAGAGACATACATTTTCTATGTATTTAAATGGTAATTGGTATCGGTTAAATGCAAAAAATAAAATTATTTCTGATGATCCTGTTTCTGGGCTTGACGCATCGATACTACAAGATCATTTGTTAAATCCCATCCTGGAGATTGATAACCCTCGGACCAATAATAGAATTGATTTTGTAGGTGGTATTAGGGGACTGGAAGAATTGGAGCGTCGTTGCTCCCTTGATGCGAAAGTTGCATTTGCTTTACATCCGGTTTCAATTGATGAATTATTGATCGTGGCAGATGCGGACAAAGTGATGCCGCCGAAATCTACCTGGTTTGAACCAAAACTTAGATCTGGTCTTGTGGTACGGCTATTAGACTAGGATACTTGAATGACAGAACTTGGAACCTATACTCGTGGTATTTATTAAAAATGTAACTTCGAGAACAGTGTAGAAAAATATAGGTTGTGATGTTGATTCATTTTTTGGAAGAGATTGAATAAGTAAATTCAATCGAACTATTTTTAATTATTTTAATTGAGGTGAGCAGAATGAGTTTGCTGAAACAGGAATTATGTAAACAGATTCCTAGAGTACAAAACGAAATCAAACAACTGATTATTGATAAAGGTGATGAAAAAATCAGTGATGTTACAGTGGCCCAGGCTTTTTCCGGTTTACGGGGAATCAAAGCATTTGTTTGTGATACTTCATCAGTCTCTGCTGATAAAGGATTGATCATTCGTGGTATTCCACTTTTAGAAATCACCCATATTTTACCTGAAGAAGTTTTCTTTTTACTCCTCACTGGTCGCCTACCTAATAAAAATGAATTAACTGACTTGAAAAAAGATTTTTCATCTCATCTTGAAGTACCGGATTATGTTTGGAGGGTATTAAGCGAAATGCCGGATGATGCTCACCCTATGACACTATTTAATACTGGGATCCTTGCTATGCAGAATGAGAGTGTATTCCAAAAAAAGTATGATGCAGGAATGTCAAAAACGGAATTTTGGGAAGCAATACTTGAAGATGGTATAAAACTATTGGCAAAGCTTCCAACTCTGGGTGCGGGTATTTACCGAATGCGTTTTAATAAAGGGGACAGAATTACTCCTGATTCTAATAAAGATTGGGCCGGTAATTTTGTCCACATGATTGGTTTACCGGATGATACAGGGGATTTCCATAAACTGATGCAGTTGTATTTCATGCTTCATTGCGATCACGAAGGAGGGAATGTAAGCGCTTTTGCATCCCACACCGTTGCTTCTGCTTT
The DNA here is from genome assembly GCA_964648395.1 of uncultured bacterium. GTDB lineage: Bacteria > Fidelibacterota > Marinisomatia > Marinisomatales > UBA1611. The sequence continues at coordinate 4,068 of CAZYLQ010000039.1, forward strand.
ATCTGATCCTTATTATGCCGTAACAGCGGGACTTAACGGGTTGGCAGGTCCACTCCATGGGTTAGCAAATCAAGAATGTCTCAAGTTTGTATTAAGTGTACGAGATGAATTTGGTGGTGTTCCATCTGAAGAAGAATTAAAAAGATATTGCTGGGAACGACTGAATAACGGACGTGTCATACCTGGTTATGGACATGCTGTGTTGCGTTGCCCCGATCCTAGATTTACTGCCTTTATTAAATTTGGCCAGGAACATATTAAGGATGATGATGTATTCTCCATCGTAGATCGTCTATTTAATGTGGTCCCGGATGTGTTACAGGAGCAGGGTAAAGCAAAAAATCCTTGGCCGAACGTAGATGCGGCTTCAGGATCATTACTATATTATTATGGATTAAGGGAGTTCAATTTTTATACAGTCTTGTTCAGTATTTCACGAACTATGGGAATGATTTCCCAAATGGTTTGGGAACGAGCCTTGGGTATTCCAATTACCCGCCCAAAATCGGTGACTACCAATTGGATAAGAAAAACCATATAAATTTTATGAAAAAAATCACCGGATTTCTCTTGAGATCAATCTTTTTGATCCATTTCATTTATGGGAATGATGTATATCAATCTATCCGAGCTTTCAATTCAACACCTGAAATTATCAAAATTATTGCTCAGGCTGGAATTCCATTGGATCATGTATCAGGGAAAAAAGGTATTTATATTGATGTTACTGCGTCCCAAAATCAAACGATTGAGTTGATCTCATTAGGTTTGGATATTGATATATTAATACCTGACCTTACTGAACATTATTTATCCAGAAATATCCCTGATAACCCCCGGGATTTTCCCTTGGGATCCATGCTAGGGAACTACACTTGGGATGAATTGAATAGTCGCTTTGATGAACTACAGGCAGAATACCCCAATATAATTTCCGAACGAGTTATTCTGGGGGAATCTGTTGAAGGGCGCGATATTTGGGCATTTAAAGTATCTGACATGCCTGAAGAAGATGAAGAAGAGCCTGAAGTGTTGTTTACAGCATTGACACATGCTCGCGAGCCTCTGAGCATGATGAATTTAATTTATTTTGTTCAACTTCT
>CAZYLQ010000039.1:5270-10038 GCA_964648395.1 uncultured bacterium
GACTGGACCTATGGTGACCAGGGGTTAGTAGCTTTTACACCGGAAGTTGGCTCTTACACTCAAGGATTTTGGCCATCTGAGAATGATGTTCTACCTCTTTGTGAAGATCAGGTACATTCCAATAAAGTATTTGTCTTTGTAGCAGGTCCCGATTTAGTACTCCAACACTCAAACCTATCACTGGAAGAAGTGAACCCTGGTGATGAATTGGCAACAGAAATGGAAATCAAAAACCGTGGATTGACAGATTTGAATGATGAAATTCAAATTAATTTTTCACCTATGAATGGATGGACAACTCTTAGTAATAATTCTGTTACCTTAAGCGGATTAGATGCTCGGGATTCAGAAGAATTTTCATTCGATGTTCTAGTCTCTTCTGAAACACCAAATGGTACATTCGCCGGTGTTATTTTTTCCATTGAAAATGAATCTAGTTATCCAAGGCAGGACACGGTTCAGTTTTTAGTGGGACAACCAGAAACATTATTCTTCGACGGATTTGAGAATGGACTTGTAAATTGGTATGTAACAGGTGATTGGGGTTTGACCGATGAAGCTGGAACAGGAAGTAATGCATTGTCGGATAGTCCGAATGGTAATTATGATGAAGATCAAGAATCTTTTGCAGAATTTGAAATTGATTTAGATCTTTCTTTATATTCTAGTTCTGTAGTGGAATTCATTGCAAAATGGGAAATTGAATCCAACTATGATTTTGTTCGACTTCAGGCAGATGTAGAAGGAGACGGCTGGGTCAGTTTGCAAGGATTATATACTGAACCGGGCTCAGGTCAACTGGCGCAACCAGCAGGCGAACCTGGTTATGATGGAACGCAGGAAGTATGGGTTGAAGAAAAAATTCAATTGGATCAATTAGGAGATGCAATTATTTATGGTTTTCGATTCATACAGACATCTGATAATGCTGTAGAGGAAGATGGATTCATTGTTGATGATTTTTCAATTTTAGGGATGCCCGCATTCCAAATTGGAGATTTTAATTTGGATCATTCTGTCGATGTTATGGATGTATTTGGTATGGCTGATCTCATTATTTCAGAAGAAAATCCCACTGATTTACAACTATTTTTCTGTGATATAAATGAAAGCGGTGACATTGACACCGTTGATATTTTACTTCTAATAAACATCATTCTTAAATTTTAATAAAATGAAAAAAATTCTAATACTTCTATCAATCACTATTGTTTTTGGAGAAAAATTCAATTCAGAATTAATAACCTGGGGGAAACGAGACAACTTTTATCGAGCTTGGATATATTTTTATGATAAAGCCGGATCTGAAATGTGTAATATTTCCCAAAAAGCAAAAGACCGTAGATCAAAAAGTAATGTGCAATCAAACCATCTTTGGTATGACTTGGAAGTCTCCCAAATCTATATTAATGATATATTAGAATTGGGTATTACTATTGAAAATGAAAGTCGCTGGCTCAATGCTGTATCTGTGGTGTGCAAAATATCTGATATCGAAAAAATAGCTAAACTCAAAAGTGTAAAAAAAATTGAACCAGTGATTGGTTATAAAAAATCAAAAATTGAATATGCTGATGATTCCCTCTGCAATTCCCGTGATTTTGATTATGGGAATGCCCTGGCTCAGATTGAGCAGATTAATGTCCATGAATTGCATAATGCAGGCTACACTGGAGAAGGTGTTATTATTTTAGTCATGGATACTGGATTTGATCTGACGCACAATGCTTTAGACAATATAAATGTAATCGCCCAATGGGATGTGATTAATAACGATAGCGAAACAGCTAATGAGACATCGGACGAGAATAGCAATAGTCAGGATCATCATGGCACTGCCGTTTTATCTACTATCGCAGCTTACGCACCTGGAGAATTCATGGGCGTAGCTTTTGATGCGGAATTTCTCCTAGCCAAAACAGAAGATGTAACCCAAGAAGTTCAACAGGAAGAAGATAATTATATTGCAGGTTTAGAATGGGGCGAAGCTAATGGCGCTGATGTGGTTTCTACATCTTTAGGCTATTTAGATTGGTACACTTATGAAAATATGGATGGGAATACTGCAGTTACCACTATTGGGATAGATATTGCTGTTGGGTTAGGGATGGTTTGTGTTACAGCTGCTGGGAATGAGGGGAATGATCAAAGTTGGTATTATATTATTTCCCCAGCTGATGCCGATTCAGTGATCGCTGTTGGTGCTGTTCAAGAAAATGGTATAATTGCGAATTTTAGTTCTCACGGACCTACATTTGACGGAAGGATTAAACCTGAGGTTTGTGCTCGTGGATCTTACACTTGGTGTATTAATCCAAATTCATCCACTACATATTCTCAAATGAGTGGTACATCATTGGCATGTCCGTTGGTTGGAGGTGCAGTTGCTTTGATTCGTCAAGCGAAACCGGATTGGTCAGCTATGGAGGTACGCGAAGCAATCATGATGACTGCATCACAATCGAGCAATCCAGATAACTCTTATGGATATGGAATCATGAATGCTGCAGATGCCGTAGAATATGAAGCCACAGTTGCAATTGATAAACCAGATGATTTACCAAGTGAATTCCATGTAGCAAATGCCTACCCAAATCCTTTTAATCCATCCTTGACAATTGAGGTTTCTGGTGCTGTAGGCGAATACTTAAAGGTGGATATATTTTCCTTGACTGGTAAATCTATCACAAATGTTTACACAGGAACAGTATTTCAACCCAATCAAAAAATGATATGGTCTCCTGAAAATATTCCAAATGGAATTTATGTCATTCGTTCTATTCTAAATGGTCAATCCCAATTTCAAAAGGTAACTTACCTAAAATAATTTTCCCATTAGTAGAGGAATAACTTGCCTCCGTGAAATAATTCCTCGAAATTGTGCCTCTCCTGAGAGATTTCACATTGAAAAGCATAATCAAATTTATCTCACTGAAAGCCCTTGTTGTCTTTTGTATTCTTGGGACTATACAATCTCAAACATTCAAATTGAACGATTTTCCCGTCGATGTTTCTATTTATGATGGTCAGGGATCCTTATTGATCGAATGGTCCTACCCCGATTCGATCCTGGCAAATCAAATTCGTATTTTCGTTCAGGAATCCGGTCAATCCAATTTTAAATTATTAACAGAGTTAACTCCAGATCACAATAATTATCTCGATCTTCGATGTGATGCCAACACCAGATATTTTTATAAAATTGAAGTAAAAGATGCCTTTGAAACTATTTTTACAAGTGATTTTAAAACGCCAGCATTTGGTACCTGCTTGACCTTTGAAGACTCTATTGCATTTGATCCTACTATTAAGACATCCCAGGATTTATTAATGTTTCAGATCTATAAGCAAGCGTTGAATAATGGTCCAAATGAGGATTACAGGTCAATTATTGATTTATTAAAATTGACAAAAAGAATTGAATATACCTGGTTTGAAAATTATCCCCTTCAACACCTTAACATGGCAGATTATTCTCTTCAAATTATTGATGATATCATCCAAAACTCAATATGGATAGATTTAGTTTTAGCGCAGGAGCCCATTTACCGTAATCATCTATTAATAAATCCTGTCAATTGGGCAAAAGAAATTCAAAATGCAGCTTCTCTGGTTAGAGGGCAATGGGATCTCTTATATTCAGATTATTATAAGGCAATTGAAATGTTAGAAACAACTGCGCCAATTCGAATCCTTGGCTATAATATTACTGAAGAAAATCAAAAGGAATTGCAACTTTACATTTTTCACTCTAATCAAATCAGTTCATCTGAAATATTTCTTCTTTCTGGTGATGAATATGTGAACCTAAGTGGATATCAAAATGAGAACGAACCATTATTCAAGGTAATTATTCCGGATCATTGGACCACTGTTGACCTAATGATGGATGATATTTTTATTCAAACCTGTCCAATTATATTTAATGAATCAATTTATTTTACTTTGAATGGTGATTTTATTCCAAAAAATGATCATGTTAATATTAAAGTAGGGCTAACTGAATCTTCTTTGTGGATTAATGAATTGACTTGGAATCCTTATACGAAAAATCTCCATCTTGAAGTAGCAGGAAATCCAGAATACGAAGACCATTATTCATTCAGATTCAGGGGAGAATCGATTTGGGATGTTGAAATGTATTCTGGTTATGAGAACCAATTTCAAGATTCATCCATTATTCTGCAAGAAGAAATTGAATATCCAACATTCATTTCTTTTATGAAAAGTCTAGAGGAAGGATATTCAGTCCTTGAGTATATTGTGCTAGACACCTTACCTGTTGCAATCAGTCGAATGCCAGATGGAGGCCCATGGTATTATACAGAATCAACTACTTTGGGGATTACCAACGAACCCGTTAAAGATTACTTTGAAACTGACTTGTTGCCAGAATTATTTGTACTTTATCAAAATTTCCCGAATCCATTTAATGGGCAAACAAAGATTACTTTTGATCTTTTAGAAGATGCGACGGTCTCATTGTATATCACGGATGCCACGGGACGTATCCATGATAAATTTATGGAGGGTGAATTCATCACTTCAGGAACGTACAATTATAATTGGAATGGGGAAGGAAGATCTACGGGCATTTACTTTTTCACGATTCAGGCACAGGTTGATCAAAGACCTCCGGCAATTTTTAGCCGTAAAATGATCTATTTGAAATAACGGCCTTCTTTTCCATTTTATTCTCTCAAGAGATTTCTGTATTTTCACTTATATGATGAAACGAAATCTTATCATCTTTTTAATCGCAATCATC
>CAZYLQ010000039.1:10138-13805 GCA_964648395.1 uncultured bacterium
CAATTCTTTATGTATTTGGGCCCAACCAAAAAAAAGAAAAAATAACTTTTAGAATCCATTAGCCAATGACGGATTCATCCTTTCGGTCTGCTGTAATCAATCAAGATATGCAAGCGTGTAAAAAATTCTATTCTCAAAATATTTCTGGCGCTGAACTTGTTCAAATTCTAAATGATCTATTATTTTGCAGTGTATCTATAAAACAATCTACCATAAAAGATCTTCATCCTGTTTGTGTTTTAAACTCAATTAAGAATTTGATTGGAGACGATCGGGAAAATCCTTCAAAACTACTCCTTGAATTTGCTTCGAATTATTTGTGTGGTTTTGAATTCAGAGATGATGATGAAACCCAATTAGATGATGTGGTTAGAGATGGCATTGGGCTTACTGCATTCCTCGGTGATCTGGAAGATGCCTGCCAGCAAGGAGAATGGGAAGTTCTCCAGAAATTAACCGCCAAAACATTTATGGCTTCAGATCGATCTCGTGGTACCATGGATGCATTTGCAGAGTTGGCACTACAAGATTGTGAAAGAAGTGCCATTTTCATTTTTCATTTATTACGTGCTTATCAATTTCAGGAAGTAAAAGAAGATAATTGGGCTTTTACAAAATGCATTTTGGAGTGGTTGCGTGGAAAACCATTGCCAGAACCTCATGACCAGACAGACTCATCTCCAAGTGAAGTCCATGACTTGGTGATTGAATCTGGTGACCTTTCATTATTAGGTTCCGTTTCAAGATTATGGGAGGGTGATTATGTCAGAATTCGAGGATATCAGAGAGAAATAAGTCATTGGTGTTCTCAAACCTTTTTGACAACGTTGAATATTAAACCAAGCATCAACCACTGGCTATTAAAAGATAAAAAGAGAAAATTTATTCATCAGGCAGAAACCATTGTTAAAAGTCAAAAGTCCCAATCAGACAAGGCAAATGCATTGGTAATTTTAGAGGCGGTGAGAAGCCTTTTTAAAATAACTTCACCAACCCAATTTGGAATCCTTGGTGCAAGATTAGACCAACTCATAAGATGAAGATTGGACAATACACTTTATATAGTATAGAAACATCCGAATTTGGATTGGACGGGGGTGCCATGTTTGGGATTATTCCAAAACCGCTTTGGGAGAAAGAGTCACCTGCTGATGAAATGAATAGAATCGGAATGGTGACCCGTTCTTTATTATTGGTAAGCGATAGTCGAAAAATCCTAATTGATACGGGTAACGGCACAAAGTGGGACGAAAAATATAAGAAGATTTACAACATTGATACATCTCGTTATAACATAGAATCTTCATTGACGAAGTATGGATTTACTGCCACCGATATTACAGATGTGTTTTGTACTCATCTACATTTTGATCACGTTGGGGGAAACACAAAAATCGAAGATGGGAAGATTGTACCCACATTCCCAAATGCCAAATATTGGGTCTCCCTGGAGAATTGGAATTTGGCAAACCATCCGAGTCAAAAAGATTCTGGTAGTTTTATGGAAATTGATTGGAAAGTTCTGGCTGAAAATGGAATGATAGAAATTGTGGATGGCCAGGAATCATTCATTGATGGTATTGAACCATATTTGACATATGGACACACAACAGGGTTGATGCATCCAGTAATCTCCGATGCGAATCAAACCATTTTTTATGGTGCAGATATTTTTCCCATGGTTGCGCATATTCCTGTTCCTTGGGTTATGGCTTATGATATTCATCCGGTGGTCACTGTTCAGGAAAAAGAGAGACTTCTTTCAAAAATAGTTAATGAGAACTGGGTACTCTTTTTTGAACACGACCCTAATATTCAAGCCTGCACTATTCATCAGGATGGGAAATATTTTAAAATGAAAAAGCCAGTGATTATCAGTGAATAAAGAAGACGAAAAAGAAAAATTATTTCAGGAAGGGATGAAGCAATACAAAGCCATGGATTATTTTGAAGCTCATGAAGCATGGGAAGATCTTTGGTCTGATTACTATTTGGAAGACCGAAAATTTGTTCAGGGATTGATCCAGCTGGCCGTGAGTTTTGTGCACATCGGAAATGGGAATATGATTGGTGCGAAAAACTTATTAAGAAAATGTAAAGAAAAATTTAATGAATTCACTGGTGTCCAACGGGGAATCCAAATTAAAATATTATTGAATCAAATTGAAATGGTGCGACTCACATATGAAGGATTGAATGATCCGTCAGAATTTGATTGGGATGTCGTCCCTACATTGGAGTGAGAAATGCCGGAAATCCTATTATTTGTTAAAGATTTTGAATTGGGGTCACGTTTGTCTTCTGTCTGCGTAGATAAGGGAAAAAATGTGGAGTTTTCTGATGAAAATACCGATCCAGATTCTTTTCCTGAGCTCGTAAAACTTGCAGTGGTGGATATGGATGAAGCCGTTTTTTCTTCAGTAGGGTTAGTTTCAGAATTGAAACGCCGTGGATTGAAGGTCATTGGAACGATGGCACAAATCAATAATCGAGAGCAATCCAAATTACGAGCCGCTGGGTGCGATGTAATTATTCCGCGCTCCAGCCTCATAAAAAATATGCCAAACCTGTTAGACGAATTATTGACTTGAAAGAATCCAAAGTAAAAAAAAAGGAACGAGCAGAAGAAATAGTAACCCGACTTCGAGCTCTATATCCGGATTCAAAATGCTCCCTGAATTATAAGTCTGCTCATGAACTATTAGTGGCTACAATCTTATCGGCCCAATGCACAGATCATCGCGTAAATATTGTAACGAAAGACCTATTTCAAAAATATAGAAGACCAACTGATTTTGCATATTGTTCTGTGACGGATTTGGCAAAAGATATTCACTCTTGTGGATATCATAATCAAAAAGCAAAAAGCATCCAAGGATCCAGTTTAAAAATAGTTGAGGAACATGATGAAATTGTACCAGGTAGCTTAAATGAATTAGTTGCCTTGCCTGGAGTGGGGAGAAAAACAGCCAATTGTGTGTTAGGAGAAATTTACAATGTGCCATCTATGGTTATTGATACACATATGATCAGAATAATGGGATTATTGAATTTCACCAAAACAAAAGATGCAAAACAAATTGAATTAGAAATGATGGAAATCTTTGACGAAAAAGATTGGGTGAATTTGACACATTTGGTTATTGATCACGGAAGATCAATTTGCATTGCAAGACGACCTCAATGTGGTGATTGTGTACTAGTGGATCTATGCCCATCATCTTCTGTTTAATTATAATAAAAACGATCCTACTATTTAACTTTCATATTCTTTGTTCCCGATATAAAATGGCGGTAATTTTGAATTCTAATATTATTTGCAATATACAAATATGTCAAACCCAATTATAACCAAAAAGTATCATTTTTGCGCTTCTCACAAATATGGACACTCGAATTGGTCGGAAGAAAAAAATTATGAAGTTTTTGGGAAAGATTACAATAATCATGGCCACAATTATATTTTAGAAGTGTCAGTGACTGGGCCCATTGATCCAGATTCAGGATGGCTAGTTGATTTGCAAAAATTAAATGTACTAGTAAGATCCAGAATTGTGGATGTAATGGACCATTCCCAGATCGAAAAAGATATAGACTGGTTCCAAGGGAAACAGCCTTCCTCCGAAAATATTTTGGTTTGGGCATGGAATGAGATTGCCCCAAGGAT
>CAZYLQ010000040.1:0-13788 GCA_964648395.1 uncultured bacterium
ATGCTTATCCAAATGCGTGTAAATCTGAGTGGTGGAAATATCGCTATGGCCCAGCAATGCTTGTACAAATCTTAAATCAGCACCGCCTTCCAATAAATGAGTTGCAAACGAATGTCTTAAAGTATGCGGTGAAACAGGTTTACTTATACCTGCAACCTGTGACCATTTTCGTAAAATATTATTTATCATAGCCCGTGTTAGGGGATTGCCGTTTCGGCTTAAAAATACTGAACTTGATCCTTTATCTTTTTGAATTCCTGGACGGCAGTGAATTAAGTAATCATTAAGAAAATTTTTCGCTCGCCCACCCACAGGTAGTAATCGTTCTTTTGACCCTTTTCCCATTATACGGATCATGTCATCATTTAAATATAAATTATTTAAGGACAAGGCACATAATTCAGACACACGAAGTCCACAGGAATACAACATTTCGATAATGGCTTTATCTCGCTTAGCATACTGGAATGTCTCTACTACTGCATTGATAATAGCGGAAATTTCTTCTTCCATGAGAACATGCGGCAGTTTTTTGGGCGCTTTCGGACTGGTTAAAATCAATGTTGGATTCTCACTTACATAGTTTTCCGCGGATAAAAATTTATGATAGGATCGAATGGATGAAAATATTCTGGCAATACTGGATGCGGCCAACCCTTTTTCATTAAGACTTCGAATATATTCTCGAATATGCATTTTTGATATATTTGATAGGGATATAATGTCTTTGTCAACGATAAAAGATAAATAGTGTTTTAAATCCCGCTGATAAGCTTCCAAAGTACGGGGGGACAAATTTCGTTCCACCCGAAGCATGATCAGGTAGTCTTGAAAATGGGTGTCCATATTAACTTAAAAAATCATCTTCGATGAGTCCGCAAATGATCTGGCCCGTCATGATGTGTCCTTCCTGAATTCGCTGTGTGTCATCACTAGGAACATTTATCGTTACATCAGCCTTATTATTAATCATTCCTCCAAATTTCCCAGTAAAGACCACTGTCTTAAGTCCTTTATATTTAGCCTGATTAATGGCAGCAATCACATTTTTTGAATTCCCACTTGTTGAAATACCAACTAAAACATCTCCTTCAAGTCCAAGTCCTTGGACTTGACGAGAAAAAATGGATTCAAAATCGGTATCATTCGACCAAGCTGTGATAAAAGATGAATCTGTCGTTAATGCAATAGACGGGATCGGCTTCCGTTCATGGCTCGTCATACCGCCCATGAGTTCCGTAGCTAGGTGTTGGGCATCACCTGCGCTGCCACCATTGCCGCACCACAAAATTTTCCCACTATTTCGGATAGAATGAATCATCAAATTTGCAGCAGATTCTATATCTTCGATACACGAATTCACCATGGCTTCTTTCATGGATGCACTGGCTAAAATTTGTTCTTTTATTTTTTCTTGCATTAAGCCCTCCAATGAACCGCATCTGCTAACTCGGACATTAAGTTAGAGTTTTCTTCAATCACTGTTCCAGTTACTATGATAGAAGCACCAGCTTTAACTTTTTCTAATGCTGTTTTTGGATTTCGAATTCCACCACCGACAATGACAGAAATATCTAACGCATCTGTCACTGCTTCAACTACATTCGTAGCCACAGGTTCCTTCGCACCACTCCCTGCTTCAAGATAAATTAATTTCATTCCAAGATATTGTCCCGCTAAAGCATGTGCTACAGCAATATCTGATCGATTCATAGGTATAGGACGTGTTCCACTCATGAATTCAACTGTAGATCCTGCACCACCATCCATAAGCATATATCCGGTTGGAATTGTTTCTATACCAATATCTTTTACCATAGGTGCTGCGATGGCCTGCTCTCCAATGAGATAATGAGGATTTCGACCAGAAATGACAGACATAAAAAGCATGGCATCATAATAGGAATTTAACTGTCTCACCCCGCCGGGAAAAAATATCACAGGAACATTTGACACATCCTTAATTCGTTTCACACGATCGCTGCATTTACCATCCATCATTAAACTTCCACCGACAAAAAGGGCATCCACATTGGAATTATTTGCTGACTCAACATAAGATTCCAGAAAATCTTCATTTTTTCGATCCGGGTCTATCAGGACCACATAGGCAGCCCCTTTTTCATTAATGACAGAATTCAATTTTGTAAAAACAGACATTTAACCAATAAACTCCTCGTAAGAAAGAAAATTCATTAATTTATTTTTTTCATCTGCATTCGATGGTGTTACTTTAATCAACCATCCTTCTCCATATGGATCAGCATTCATTTTATCTGGGGAACCTTCTAAATCTTCATTTACGGCACAAATGGTGCCGGAAATTGGTGCAAATAATTCAGAAACAGTTTTTACTGCCTCTACTTCACCAAAAGATTCTCCTGCGATGATTTCTTCTCCCACTTCCGGAAGTTCAACAAAAATCACATCTCCCAATTGACTCTGGGCGAAATCAGTGATACCAATGGAAACTTCATTCCCGTTATATTTTGCCCACTCGTGGTCTTCAGTGTAATATAGGTGGTCTGGAGTATTCATTATTTTTCATCCTTGTGAGAGTATTTTTCAGCGTCGTAATTAAACGTTTCAAGAAAACTTGTGTCAAAATTCCCTGATTTAAAAATTTCATTTTCCATAATAGCCATTTGATATGGAATGGTTGTTTTTATTCCTGAAATAATTGTTTCTTCTAAAGCACGGCACATTCTGATAATAGCTCGTTCACGATTTTTTGCGTGAACAATGATCTTACCAATCATTGAATCATATTGAGAAGGGATTTTATAACCAGAATAGGCATGACTATCGACTCTAACTCCTTTTCCTCCCGGCATATGAAAATTGGTGATTACTCCAGGAAATGGCATAAAATTATTTGCAGGATCTTCTGCATTGATACGGCATTCGATGGAATGTCCTCGCAAACGAAAATCTTGTAAATTGTCTGGACATTTCGACCCATCATGCATTTTAATCTGCTGTTTAATAAGATCAACTCCTGTAACCATTTCTGTAACCGGATGTTCAACTTGAATCCTTGTATTCATTTCCATAAAATAGAAATTCTTATTGTTATCCATTAAAAATTCGATGGTACCAACACCAACATAATTAACAGCTTTAGCACCGGCCACTGCAGCTTCACCAATCAACTTCCTTGTTTCTTCATCCACAATTGGTGAAGGAGATTCTTCTACAAGTTTCTGATGGCGCCGCTGGATTGAACATTCTCGTTCACCAAGATGAATAGCATTCCCATGACTATCTGCAAGAATTTGGACTTCAACGTGACGGGGATTCTCGATGAACTTCTCGATGTACATATCCCCATTGCCAAAAGCAGTTACAGATTCCTGACTGGCAGACTTATAAGATGATAACACATCTTCGGATTTTTGTACAAGACGCATCCCACGTCCACCGCCACCGGCTGATGCTTTTAGCATAACTGGATAGCCCATTTCATCCGCTTTATTTTGTGCATCTTCTGGACCGTCTAAAATACCTTCACCACCCGGGACAACAGGTACATTGGCATTTTTCATGGTAATCTTGGCCTGTGCCTTATTCCCCATGGCATTGATAATTTCAGATGTCGGTCCCAAAAATGTAAATCCATTCTCTTCACAAATTTTGGAGAACTGAGCTGACTCGGATAGAAACCCATAACCGGGATGAATTGCATCTGTATCTGTAATCTCAGCAGCTGCCATGATTCTGGGAATATTTAAATAACTCTCATTACTGGGTGGAGGGCCTATGCAAACAGCTTCATCAGCGAATTTTACATGTAGGGATAATTCATCCGCCGTTGAATAAACTGCCACAGTTTTAATACCTAATTCATGGCAGGCACGAATAATACGAAGCGCAATTTCGCCACGATTTGCGATCAGGACTTTTTTAAACATGTGGGTCTAGGCAGGATTTATAATAAACAACGTTTGATTATACTCTACAGGGTCTCCATTCCCAACCATAACTTCAATAATCGTACCATCAAATTCTGCTTCGATCTCGTTCATTATTTTCATGGCCTCAATGATACAAAGTGTTTGACCTTTTTTCACTGAATCTCCTTTAGAAACAAATGGTGGATCATCTGGAGTTGCTGAAGAATAAAAGGTGCCAGGCATTGGAGAAAATAGGTCTTCTCCTTTAGCGATAGATTCGACAGTCTCCGCTTGCTGGGGGTCATTCGTTTCTGATTGAGCCAATAATGGCTCAGTGGTCTGTACGGGTGTAGCAACTGAAGTTGCTGTTAAACTTCCAGATTTCGATACTCGGTATTTCCTTCCCCAAAAGTTGACTTCAATTTCATTCACATTTGAATTTTCAAGAATGTAAATAATCTCTTTTAATTTATCCTGCCACATAAATACTCCTAATCAATTTTATTCTTTTGACCGTTCAACATATTCACCGTTACGGGTATCAATTTTAAGTCTATCTCCTTCATCTATAAAAAGTGGGACATTTAAAGTATATCCTGTTTCAACAGTAGCCGGTTTGTTCGCACCTTGTGCTGTATTTCCTCTAAATCCCGGTTCTGTTTTAGTTACTTCTAATACAACATGAGATGGCAAACGAATATCCAAAACTTCCTGGCCATCAAAAAGCAAATCAACGTTCATACCACCGACCATAAAGTTTTTGCCACCGCCCACAGATTCTGCTGGGATATTCAGTTGATCATAGGTGTCATTGTCCATAAACACAAATGATACACCATCATCGTATAGGAACTGCATGGTTTTCGCTTCCACACGAATGAATTCAAGTTTACGACCTGCATTAAATGTTTCATCAAAGATCTTTCCTGATTGGATATCTCTTAATTTAGTGCGAACAAAGGCACCGCCTTTGCCCGGTTTTACATGCTGGAATTCCATAACTTTCATGCGTTTGTGCTTGTGTATGATGACAGCTCCGTTTCGAATATCTGATGTGGTTGCCATGGTTCTCCTTAATTAATTAAAAAACTTAGCCTGAAATTTACCATCGGACTTCTTGTGTTCAAATGAACGGATTTTATCTTTCCTTAGATTCTCCCTTAAAGGCTACTCCAATTATACATAAAGTACTATACAATAGGAAATGAGATTTAATGAGCCAAAAAGTTGTTATACTTGAGAGATTAGAGAAGAAATCAATTTTTTATCGGTAGACATTTTCTCCGTAGATGGAATCTCTCGAGCATATTTCACCATATCTGCCTCTGAAAGAAACTGGGCCCATTCGGAAAATATCTCATCTTTCAAGGGAATCAAGAATCGAAATTGATTGATCTCTTCCGTAGTCATTTCCATAGTCCGGATGAAGTATTTTGTTTCTATAAATTCCCGTGATATATGAGAAAGCTCCGCATAATAATCTTTGGATACGCCATTCATATCCAAATCCCTTAAACGGCGCTTTGCACGATCTTCAGGAGATTCATTAATTGTATAATCTAGTTTCTGAAATTGGATGTCTTGTCTTTGCTTCCAGATCCAAATTATACTTCCCAACATAGCGAATAATACAATGCTCAATAATACGGTCTTTAGAGGGAAAATGCCTTTAACAGAAACGGGTCCTTTTAAGGGACGGTATTCTGCATTTTCCGATAGATTCAGGATTGATCCAACAGAATAATGGATTGGATTTGCTGAAATATAATAATCTCTTGTTCCATCTATTTTTAAGATTTCTAAAGCATAATCTGGTGTGATAAAGTCTCCAGTATCCCAAGTCACGATCTCAAATTCAATTCCAATTAATTTCCCATTCTCATGTATCAGTATTTGATTCCGTATCGAAATTGTATCATTAGTCACTTCTAATTCCGGAAAACGAATGGCTTGATCATTCTGGCCTTCTACTTTAATTGTCCATTGAAATATATCACCAATAAATCCTTGAGTTGTATCCAACTCAGAAACGATGGAAAGACTTTGAGAAAAAAGAATTGATGAAAAGAGAAAAATAAAAAATGTACGCATCAGTATCGTTTTTCTCTCATTCTAAAAAATGACATGAGTGGTTCAACAAAATCTTGATTTGTTGAAATTGGAATCAGATCGAATCCAATTTTACGAGTATCTTTTTGAAATATTTCCTGACGAACCTGGATCTCTTTTTTCAACCGTGTTCGCGCATCTTTGGACGATGTATCCACCCAAAAGGACTCTCCCGTTTCCGGATCTTCCACTTTTGCCAATCCCATATCGGGCATGTCTGTTTCTGCATGATCATAGAGCCGGATGCCAATCACATCATGTTTTCGGTTTACCACTTTCAAGGATGACCAATAATCTTGATCTAAAAAATCAGAAATGATAAAAACTACACTTTTCCGTTTTGCAACTTTCAAGAGATAATCCAAGGCACATTTTATAGATGTGCCTGTTCGTTGTGGTTCAGTATAAAGGAGTTCCCTAACAACACGGAGTACATGGCTTTTTCCTTTTTTTGGGACAACATATTTTTCTATTTCGTCTGAAAAAAGGATTAGTCCAACTTTATCATTATTCTTTATAGCTGAAAATCCCAAGACAGCGGCAATTTCAGCACCCACTTCTCGCTTTAATTGTTGGGCTGATCCAAATTCGCCCGATGCAGAAATATCCACCAAAAGGTATACGGTCAATTCCCGTTCTTCTTCAAATACTTTAATGAATGGAGACCCGGTTCGTGCAGTTACATTCCAATCAATAAGACGGATATCATCGCCAGGCTGATATTCACGGACTTCAGAAAATGTCATACCACGCCCTTTAAATACGGAATGGTATTCACCGCCAAATAAATCATTCACAAGACCCCGAGTACGGATCTCGATCTGCTTCACCTTTTTCAGGATCTGACGGGGAATCATGGATGTTTAAGGAACTTCTACAACTTCAAACAATCGTTGTATCACATCTTCCGATGTCAATTCTTCCGCTTCTGCTTCATAGGTCAAGATTACGCGGTGGCGCAAAACATCAGCACCAATATAACGAATATCTTCAGGTGTGATGTAACCACGATGTTCAGTAAATGCCCGTGCTTTTGCTGCACGAATTAAATTGATGGTTGCTCTCGGTGAAGCTCCATAATCGATTATACCTTCCAAATCATTTAAGCCGTTTTCGGCGGGATTCCGTGTAGCGAAGACTAGGTTTAAAACATAATCTTCGACCTTTTCATCTACATATAAGTCAAGAATCACAGATTGCGCATCCAGGATTTCTTGGCTGGAAACAACTGCCGCCAAATTATCAATATTTACCTTTTTAGTATTTTGGCGTAAAACCATTCTTTCAGAATCATGATCGGGATAATCCACAATAAGTTTAAACATAAAACGATCTACTTGTGCTTCTGGTAATGGGTAAGTCCCCTCCTGCTCGATCGGATTTTGAGTTCCCATAACGAGGAACGGTGAATCTAGTTTAAATGAATTTTCACCGATGGTTACTTGCCGTTCCTGCATAGCTTCGAGTAAGGCACTTTGAACTTTTGCAGGTGACCGATTAATTTCATCTGCTAAAATAATATTAGAAAAAATGGGGCCTTTTCGCGTATCAAATTCCCCTGTTTTCTGATTATAAATTAAAGTTCCTAATAAATCAGCTGGCAACATGTCCGGTGTGAATTGGATACGTTGAAATTTTGTAGAAATGAATTTTGCTAAAGTATTGACTGTAAGTGTTTTTGCCAAACCTGGAACACCTTCCAAAAGAATATGTCCATTAGCTAGCATTGCTATCAGGATTTTATTGATTAATCCATCCTGACCAATGACCACTTGAGCCATACTCTTTTTTAATTCATCTACAAATACCGACGTTTTAGAGATCTTTTCATTGATCTTTGTCAAACTGAAATCGCTCATAATCTTGCTTGGATTACGATGTAATGTGCTTCAAGGCTGGAATTTCATCGATTCCCTTACCAAGAAATTCTATTTCAAATTTGACCGAGGGAGCTAACTCATGGTTTGGAAATCTTTTTAAAAATTCGCCATATTCAATTTCCGCACTTTTAGGATCGTTCACAACATTTGCATAAATATAACCTATCATGAAAAGGGCATGCGCTTCCTGCGATGAACCTGCAAAATTCTCGATAACTTTCCGATATTCCTGGATTGCTGTTGAAAAATCACGGAATTCATTCATATAGAGATCACCCAACATATACTGCCCTTTTGGAGCCAGTTCATGCTGGGTATATTTCTCTGTCATATACATGAGGTGTTCCACGGCTTCTTTCACCATTTTCCGTTTCCTAAGTGATTCTGCCTTATTTAGGATATATTCAGGGAACTGGTCAATCTCTTTTTGAGCTTGGATGGCTTGAATTGAACCCCCATAATTTTTTACAGTAGCTTGAAGTGCCGCATACCCAGAAGCAAGCTCGTTTTTCCAATTCAAATTAATGGAAGCCAGCTTATATTGAGCTTGGGATGCCAAACTATCTTGTGGATATTTGGTCACGAGTGTTTCTAAGTCCTCAATGGCCTGATCTGTTTTTTTATCTTTTAAGTTTTCATTTGATAATTCAAAAAGTTCACCAGCTGTTTTAGAGCAACCTGTGATTAGTAATAATCCTAATAATGATAGAATAAGTTTAGTTTTCATTGTGTTCCTGTAGTTTTTAAGCGGCGGAAATTAATACCTGTTTATCATCCTGAAAAGTGTTTGGTCATGATTTAATGCATCTAGCCAATTTCTGTTCCAATTTTATCTTTCTTATCAAAATAAATTTTGAACGCCTAATTGTATTTTTCTTTTTCCCGGATCATTTACTTGAATTGCATAATCCAAACGAGCGGGGCCTAAGGGAGTTAGTATAGTGATTCCAACTCCGGAATCCCATTTCAGCAGATCTGAAGAAATATTCTCCGGATGGTCTGCTAATAAACCACCATCAGCAAAAATAGTAAACCCAAACGATTTATAGATAGGGAATCTGTATTCCACATTGGTCATAAAACGAATGATCCCACCCACGGGTTCATCTTTCAATTCTTCAAATCGCAGGACTTCCCATCCCCGCATAGATGTACTGCCTCCAAGATAAAATTTTTCATAACTATAATCCGTATATTCTGATTTCCAGCCCCATAACCGGCCAAGTTTAATACGTGTCGCAAAAACTGATTTTTTACCAATTGGCGTATAGTATTGAATTGCAAGATCTACTTTAAGGTAATCCCGATTACCCCCTAAGACATACCCTGCTGATTTGAATAATCCGGATAACAAATATCCTTTTCGAGTAAAAAGAGGATCATCTTTTTTATCAATATTAATCTTTAACGCAAAGGACCTTTGCTCAATATTCTTCCTTGTTGCTGATTGGTCACTAAAAGATTCCCATACTGATTTAGTTTCAAAAAAGGAGCGTTTGTCAAATCGGATAAGTTGTGAAAGATTGATGCCAAATCGTTCTATCGTTTCAATCTTGTCTTTGTATTCAATGAATGTTTCATAAAATCCAGTGAGCTTCGATGGGAAACGTATTCCCATAAACCAACTGCTGGCAAAACTCACATCATATCTGAGACGGGGAAGTACAAATTGTTCTTCCATCGGCACACCGGCTAATAGTTTCGTGGAGAATTGAGTTGGTGTGTTAAAAAAGGATCGATTCCGCCATTCTACTGTCCCACTTATGGCGGGTAAAGGTTCGGCACCTTCAGCAAATCGAATGGGATCATACCCGCCATCTGAAATCCATTCCCGTTGTTTATATCGGCGGAATTCTATAACCATATTCACCAAAGAATCTGTATCTGCAACTTTAATAGGAATCATATTTACCATGGAAAATATGCCCATTTCACGAAGTCGTCGTGTTGTATTATCCATGGTATTTTTTGAATAAATACTTCCAGGTTTATAAGACAATTCTCGCCAAACTAATGCACTATCTATTCCTCCTAGTTTCTCTAAAAATGTATTTTTGATACTGACATCCTTGCCCTCCGAGATTTGGACAGTTACTTTTACCGAATCAGTAATATCATCCAGAACATTGATAGTAAAAAATAATTTCCCAATTTGATGATACTCATTTTCAACAGCGTATAAATTATCATTAATGAAAACTGGGTTGTATGGTTTTCTCTTGTCTAGACCCAGCAGTTTTATTATTTTTTTCTCCGAAATTGAATGATTGCCAGTCATAGAAATTTTTCTAATGAAATACTGTTTCCCTTCCTCTATTTTATAAACGATATGAGCAAAGTTGTTTTCAATTGAATAAGATTCTTCCAATTTGACATCCAGGAAACCCTTAGAATGGTAAAAACTTTTTAAAGTCAGCGCATCGAGTTTTAAAAGACGAGAATCAAATTCAGGTTGGCGGACAAACCAATTAGGTGGACGTTGACGAATGATATACATTACTTCATTCATGGAAACGTTCTCATTTCCTATCAAATTGACTGTTTTGATTATAATATCATCGGATTGCGAGCGCACAGCACCCATCCATGCCAGAAGGCATAAAAGAATTGTGTTTAGTGATTTCACGTATTACTTAATAAGCGTATCGGTAACGATATTTTAGGTTTAAATTTCCATACTCATCTATGTTCCCTATCACAGAAAAATGTCGGTTTAATTTATACTCTACACCAATCTGTGATTGGTTTAATGAAAACGACCTTTTATACGATAAATTTAAGAAAGTTTTATCACCTATTTGTCTTTTTGCTGTGACTTCGAAATCTTCATCAGCACCTTGAAGTAATCCAGCAGCACCCGATATAGCAATATCATCCACCAACCCCAATTTACCAAATTCAGAATCTTTCAAGTTTTTTTCTAATTGGTTCTCCAATAATGATCCAAGAACGGACACAGTTTGATTCCCGAAACCCGTTGATGTTAAATCCTGATCTTCAAATCGTTTTCCCCAAGTCAATAATTCTAAAATATCACTTTCAGAAAATCCACTGGCGGATTCCAACATAATATCTAGATCATCTATCCCACCATTGATACGGAGATTTATCCGTTCATCGTCGATCATTGTGAAGGCATTTACATCAAATAATGGGTTGAATCCTTTGTTATCAAAACTCACATAACCCTGAAGTCCCTTGAAATTATCCTTGTAAGAGAAGACACTCCCATCTTCTACAAATATTTCACCCCCAAAATCCATTTCCTGATGCCCAATTTGGGATAAACTCAATTCACCAGTCACCACTGCATCGATTTGGGAATTCTGGAATAATGCCGTTCCCCGAATAGGAATGTTGAGTTGATAGGACATAACAGTACCAGTCTCTTGAGGAAGAGCTGTACCCATTTCTTCTGTAGTGAATTCATAAAAAATATTTGCATCTAAAAATTCAATTGTACCGGCGATTGTGATTGTGTCCCGCCCGGAAATAGTTACATCCACATTACTTTGTCCTGTGATATCCAAGTAAAACGCCTTAAAAGATGCTTCTTTCCCCTTTATGTGCAAATTGTAACCGGGATTAAAAAACTGGGTGAAATCCATTGAACCTGACAAAGTTGTATTCTGCTTTTTTGGTTTTGGATAGCTACCATTTGAATGATACAGTGTTGCTATAAGGTCTTGTATTACTAATTGATTATGATTCATAAAGGCTTCACCTTCAACCGATGTTGCCGGATCAGCGGTCAATAGGGTATAGATTTTTCCATTTTTCACTTTGATATGACCACTCCGTTGAATCGATTCTACAGAGCCAGTTAAGGATAAAGATATGTCCATATCTCCACGCACGGAATCCAAATCCGCAATATATGGCGTTAGAAATGGCAATGATCCCAATTGTGCCAATGCATGAAAGTCCAATGAATCTCCTGGGAAAAATCGGCCAATATTGGGTGAATTGATGTTAAAATCAAAAGGGACTGACCCCTGAGCGGTTATTTTTCCATCCGGATGGGTGGCTTCAACTTTTTTCACAAAAAGTCTGTGACCATCATATGACCCATTTCCACTTACATGACCTAATTCAATACTATCAAATAATCCATTTTGAACATCAAAATCATAAGTGAATTGAGTATTGGCAGGAATTCCTTTTAAATGAAAAGAGCCCGATAATTCACCACCCAGCGTAAAAAATTTTGGAATAAATTTGTGGATAAATTGTAGGGAGAGATTAGAGAAAGTTGATCTCAAGGAAATGGGTGTTTTCCCCACACGGTTTTTACCCAAGGGTAGAATTCCATTGGCTTGAAGTCCCATGGATTCACCCCGCGTCATTGAAATATCATCCATATGAAGCATGCCTTTATTAAATAAGAACGAAAGAGTCATTTCATCAAAGGATTCATCCATATATCGACCATTTTTCAATGATAGGTCCGCATCAATATCCAATCCATCTTTTACCCATTGTAACCAAACCTCACCAAATATTATTCCGGATAATTGGAAGCGCTTATCTTTAATAAATTGTGTCAAGATTTCCGCGTCAAAATTAGACATTTTGAAACGTCCTTCCGGTTTGTCACCTCCAGTAATTACTCCTTCCATCATGCCGTCATTAATATGCAATTCAAACGGATCTACTATCAAGATCGAGTCTTGGAATGAAAAAGTCACAGGACGGGCATTTACAAGAAAATGGTTGTGATACAACGCTTGTAATCGGTTGATTGAATACTGTTTAATTCCATCATATTTTCCGGACGCTTGGAAATAATCTTCCCCTGATGTAAAATGGCAATTTTCAACATCTACTTCACCATTTCGAAGAGTCGCATAGGCTGTCCCATTTTCAAAGAATCTATCTCTCCATGATCCCGCACCTGCTTTCATATCAACAAATCCGGATGTCAAAGAATCTGAAATAGACATTTGAGAATTTAATTCAATTGATTTCAATTCAAAATCATCGAATTTTATATCATTACAAATCAATTCTGCATTGGCGGATGGCGAATAAAAATCACCTTGAACCTTGAGCCTACCTGTTGCACGGCCCGACATAAAATTACCTGGTAGAAATTGATTCACTAATTCAATCTTAGCCTGTTCCAATTCAGCCATAATATCGATAGTATTATCCTTAAAATTGCCTTCCCCATTGATGGTAAGATAACTATCCCCCACCATAACCATTACAGGATCTACAGTTGTAATTATACTATCTTGGTAGGATACTTGCCCATGAATGGATATTACACCATCATCATATAATTTGGATTCGATTATTTCCAGTATCAAATCAATTTGGTCCAATGAACCGGATTTTGTTAATCCAGCGTCAATTATAGCTAATCCTGATAATTGAGTTGGGGCCTGATCAGTCATCCATCGACTCAGATCCAATTTCATAAGATTCAGAGTACAACTTATTTCTTCACTCGGCTGCCAAATACCATTCATGTTTAGTTGGGACATCTCCCCCGCTAATTGAAGTTTCTTTATAACCCATGCTTGTTTTTGTCTTCCTATTAAAAATTCTCCCATCATATCCAATCCAAGGTCATTTTCAAGAACCAAAGTTCCGGAGAAATATTTCAAATCAGATTCAAAATCAAAATTACCTGAAAAAGTAGAAAATTTATTTTGAAGAGGTAATTTGCTGAATAGTTCTTCAGGAATTTTAATTTCACTTATATTCATATTTCCTGTCAATAAGGAGCGCTGATCATCAAAAATCATCTCACCCCGGGTAGGAACCCCCAAAATATCACCAGTGACCTTATTAAGATAAAAGGATGATCCATCAAATCCCAAAACTAGACTACGAAGGTTTACAAGCATATTTGGATTCTCTTCAATGGATAATTGAAATAGATCACAAACTAATATTGG
>CAZYLQ010000041.1:0-11540 GCA_964648395.1 uncultured bacterium
AGGTCACCAACTGTATCATAATCCAATGAAAATGATTTCAATATTTCAAAGGCTATACCTTCAGATTCCCTGAGCATAGCCAAGAGTAAATGTTCATCATCTGCAATGGTTTCATCGCGAGAGGATGCTTCACTGAATGCATTTCGAAGGATCCGTTCCGCACGACGGGTTAAAGGTAAATGCCCAAGAGTCATGGTGCCGCCGGAAGTTTTGATCATTTCCTCGATCATAGTTATCATTTCATTTGGATCAATGTCGTACACATCCAGAACCTTCTTACCTAATCCTGAGCTTTCCTTCAATAAACCCAATAAAAGATGTTCCGAGCCCACATAACTGTGACCCAGGCGAATCGCTTCTTCCTTAGATAGCTTAATGATTAATTGGACGCGCTTTGAAAAATTTTCTTTCATGGTTCGGTCATGCTTTTTCGGATAAGGATCCGTTTTCTAAAAAGAATTGCTTGTGGCCGATTCGTGCGATTTTCGGATTGTGCGTTGTAAGCACGATCGCCTGATGAAAATCTTTATTAATTTTACCTAAAAGGTCAATGAGTTTATTTGCATTTTTTTCATCCAAGTTTCCCGTTGGTTCATCTGCCAAAACTAACTTGGGCTTATTCATTAATGCACGGGCCACTGCCACTCGCGATCTTTCACCTCCAGATAATTGGCCTGGGAAATGATCTTTTCTTTCTGATAATCCCATTTTTTCAATTAAGTCTAGAGCGCGATCTCTTCTGTCGTCCACTCCATTTATCCACGTTGGCATTAATATATTTTCGATTGCTGAAAATTCTGGCAATAAATGATGAAATTGGAAAACAAAACCGATATCACGGTTCCGAATTGTTGATAATTCAGTTTCATTCATATCATGAACTTGTATCCCATTGATAGTTAATTCCCCAGCATCGGCCTGATCCAATGTGCCAAAAATATTTAATGCGGTTGTTTTCCCCGAACCCGATTGCCCCATTATCGTTATAATTTGGCCCACTTCCACATCCAAGGAGAAATTCTTAAGAACAGATAGTTTGGTTTTTCCATTAGAAAAAGATTTATCAATATTTTTTGCCCGTAAGATTATTTCGCCCATTGGAGCGCATCCTTGATTTGTGTGTGAGCCAGTTTTCGTCCAGCTATAAACGAAGCCAATAAAATAAACATAAATGAGATAAAGATCACAGTGTATAGATCTTTTGGAAAAAGTACCATGGGCAACGCATCAATAAAATAGATATCAGATGGTATCGGTATTAATCCGAATTGGTTTTGAACTAGTGCAAGCAAAATGCCAAAAATAATTCCGCAGATGGCACCTTTTCCTGCTCTGTTAAAACCCATACGAATTATAATCTTTTGGATGGATTCAGCCGGTGCACCCATTGCTTTCAGAATCCCCACTTCTTTTATTTTCTGGATAGATATCAGCGATAATGCAGCAGCCAAATTGAAGGCTGCCACCAGGAATATGAGACTTAAGATCACGATGGTGCCCAATCGTTCCATTTTCATAGCTTCCACCAGGGACCGATTTAAATCTTCCCAAGATTGTATAGTTACGGAATCACTCAATTTTTGTACCAAATTGTATTTTAGTAACGATATATTGATATTTTTCAAAACGCGAATATCGATTCCATCCAAACCGGATTTTCGCTTGAACAATTTTTTCCCATCATGAAGTGATAAAAAAACAAATCTATCATCATAATCCAGAATTCTTGTTGAAAAAATACCACTTATTGTCATTTTCGTTTTTGGTGTTAAACCAAATCCAAAGGACTGATCAATGGGACTATAAAGCATGATCTCATCACCAACATCTTTTCCCAATCTGTAGGCTAGATCCTGACCAATAACTACTTCACTTATTTCGGGAGACTTACCACGAAGTGGAAAATTGTAGAACTCTGTCATTTTTGCCACATCTACAGCTTTTAGGGAAACCACCTTTTGATCATTCCCATCTTCAACCACACCTCGACGCTCCATAAATGGCATTACTATTTCAATTCCATCCAATTCAGAAATATCATTTTCAGAAACTTGCCCCGAAACGCGAAGATCACCTTCAAATCCTTTTAACTTGGAATGGACGAGCGTTTCGAATCCATTCATGACCGATAGAGAAACAATCATGGCAAAGCACCCCACACCCATTCCGATCATGGAAAATAACCCGGAAAACCATACCTGTTTTCTCGACGATTCAGAAAATCTCTTTGAAACTTTTTTCTCCCAATTCATTCGTATCCCAATGCAACCGCAGGGTTTAAGGTGGTGACAACTTTTGTGGGCCACCACGAAGCTACCATGCAAAAGATAAAAGTAATGATCAGAATGAGTCCAAATGCTGGATAATCAAATGAAAATGGGATTTGGTCCATGAAATAGATCTCTGCAGGAATTTTCAGAATCTCGAATTTCAATTGAGCCCAAATGATAGACATGGAAAGTAATCCACCAATGATTCCACCCATAAGGCCAATAAATCCGCCCTGGATCATGAAAATACTCTTTAGTGTTGACCTATGGGTGCCTTGGGCCATAAGAATTCCAATTTGCCCGGATTTCTCGGTAATGATCATGGCAATAGCGGCAATAATATTGACAATCCCCACTAGTGCAATAAGTCCAAACATAATATAAGCTGGCCAACGCTGGATATCGATCCATTCAAAAAGAAGTGCATGCCGATCTCGCCAGGATTCATAAAAGTAAGGATATGAAATTTCCTTTCGAATCACAGGGATATTGGAATCACTCAAAATCATGCCAGTTACAAAATTATTTTCAAATCCAAATAAGTTCCTCGCATCATCCAAATGGACATAAGCCAAAGTTTTATCATATTCCTGGAGCCCGGAATGAAAAATTTCTTTCACCACAACAGGTTTTATTTTTCTGGGGAATGGTGAAGATTGCATCGATGAAAATACTTGGAGAAAAACTGTATCTCCTTGTTCGATCTTTAGCTCCTGTGCTAATCCATTGCCCACCACAATTTCCCCAGGTTTTATTTTATTATTTGGATAGTCTGAAATTGCTTTTGGAAGCAATTTGATTCCTTCAATCAATACGCCATCTGCATGGGTGCCAGAGCGAACCATGCAAACACCTCGAACAAAAGGCGAAAATGATTTGGAATAGGATTGAATTAGGGAATCCAATGTTGGATCCGTTAAATCTATTTGATTCCCAAGAATATGCTGAATCCTGCCCTGCCCTTCAAAAGATGAAAGTTTTTCAGAAATCACCTTTTGAAATCCGTGAATGATACTGGCAGTAAGCATCAAAGCTGTAATACCGATGGAAAGTCCGCCAATTGCTAACCAACTGGCAGTAGACGAAAAACTGGATTTATTCGGAGAAAATAAATAACGAAGAGCCAAGCGGAGATTAAAGGACATTGTTGAAATATAATTTTATTTGATTACAAATATTTCCTGTTGTTACTCACAGAATTATGAATCCCCAGTAGATAAACAACCACCATCTTGGGTGTAAATAATTTTATCCCAAGCACCATCATCTTTATCCCAATCTAATAATTTTTGAAAAAATCCTATTCAATTTTTATTTTTCCGGTCTCATGGCTGGAAAAAGGATCACATCTTTGATCCAACGATTTTCTGTAAGGAGCATAGTGAGTCTATCTAT
Source organism: uncultured bacterium (assembly GCA_964648395.1). Lineage (GTDB taxonomy): Bacteria > Fidelibacterota > Marinisomatia > Marinisomatales > UBA1611. Next base: position 3,666 of record CAZYLQ010000041.1, read on the forward strand.
ACCTATACCAACGCCTCCTGTTGGTGGCATACCGCATTCCATGGCCTGGATAAATTGTTCATCCACGGGTTGAGCTTCCTCATCCCCCTTTTCTTTGAGAGTCGCCTGGGCTTCCAATCGTTCACGCTGATCCACAGGGTCATTCAATTCAGAAAACGAATTAGCGAATTCTGCACCGCCAATAAAAAGTTCATATCGCTCAACAAGATTCTGATCACCATTTCGATGTACTTTTGCAAGGGGCGAAATTGCCTTTGGATAATCAATAATAAAAGTGGGCTGAATCAAGTTTGGCTCCACAAGTTTGCTCATGAGTTCATCCAGCATTTGGCCATAATTCCAGGTCCCATCTACTTCAATGCCATTTTTTATACAGACCGTCTGGATTTCATCATCAGTTACACCACCCAAGTCATAACCAGTGGCATCTTTCAATAATTTTAACATTGAAACCCGTTTAAAGGGTTTCGAAAGATCAATATCCATGCCACCCCAATCCACCTGGAGTGCGTCGATTTTTTCTGCTGCTTTACGAACCATTTTTTCAACAAGATCCATGCAATCTTCATAATCCGCATAGGCCCAATAGAATTCTAACATGGTGAATTCCGGGTTATGATTACGATCCATCCCTTCGTTCCGAAAATCTTTGGAGAGTTCATAAACGCGATCAATGCCACCAATGATGAGCCGTTTTAAATATAATTCATCCGCAATTCGGAGATAAAGTTTTTGGTCAAGGGTATTGTGATGTGTCATAAAAGGACGAGCATTTGCTCCACCATATAAAGACTGAAGGACTGGTGTTTCAACTTCCAAAAATCCGAGATCATCAAGAAAATTTCTAATTGTTTTAATAATAACAGCACGTTTTACAAAAGTATCTTTCACTTCTGGATTTAAAATCAAATCTAAATGGCGGTTCCGATAGCGGTGTTCCTTATCCGTAAATGCGTCAAATACTTCTCCATCTTTTTCTTTCACAACCGGGAGAGGGCGAATGCTTTTAGCCAATATAGTAATAATGTCAGTATGGATAGAAATTTCACCTGTTTTTGTGGTAAATACGTATCCTACAACACCCACATAATCTCCGATATCCAATAATTTGAAATGGGTGTAGGACTCTTCGCCTACATCATCTCGTTTGATAAAAAACTGGATTCGCCCTTCCGAATCCATGATCTGCGCAAAGGATGCTTTTCCCATCTTCCTAATTGCCATCACTCGCCCTGCAACATTCACAGTTTTTCCTTTTAATTCATCATAATTAGTTTTAATGGATTCGCTCCAATGAGTCGGCTCATATTTTGTTGGATATGGATTTACTCCATCTTCTCGGAGTTTTTTAAGTTTCTCAAGTCTGAAATCAATAATCTGTTGTAAACTTTTATGGTCGTCTGACATAGCTTTTCCTTTACGCCTTATTTTTAGTACCAATTGTACTTAGTAAAAATGCTTTAATAAATGGTGTTAAACCACCATCCATAACGAATTGGGTATTTCCATTTTCTTCTTTGGTTCGGTGGTCTTTTACCATTTGATAAGGATGAAAAACATAGGATCGGATCTGACTTCCCCACCCAATATCCATTTTTTGGTCTTCCAGATCCTTATTTTTCTCTTTCTCTTTTTCCAGTTCTACTTGATAAAGTCTAGCTTTCAGAATCTTCATAGCTTGACTCTTATTTTTATGCTGAGATCTCTCATTCTGGCATTGAGCAACAATTCCTGTTGGAAGGTGCGTAATGCGGACGGCGGAATCTGTTTTATTAATATGCTGACCGCCTGCTCCGCTGGCACGGTAAGTATCGATACGAAGATCCGTAGGATTGATTTCCACCTCAATATCCTCTTCTACAGCGGGATAAACAAATACCGATGCAAATGATGTATGGCGTCGGCTAGCAGAATCAAAGGGGGAAATTCGAACCATGCGATGCACACCTGCTTCAGCTTTTGCCATGCCAAAAGCATAATCGCCTTTTATTTCAAATGTTACGTCTTTTATACCAGCTTCATCCCCTGGCTGTAAATCTATAATTTCAATTTTAAAATCTTCTTTCTCAGCCCATCGCTTGTACATGCGATAAAGCATTTGTGCCCAATCTTGGCTCTCGGTTCCACCGGCACCCGGGTGAATCGCCATAATGGCATTTTGAATATCTTCAGGTTTGCCTAGAATAAGTTTCATTTCAACATCGTCAATGATCTTCTGGTACAGATTCAGCTCATTTTCGATTTCATCCAAACCCGTTTCGCCCTCTTCCGCAAACTCGAATAACACCTCCATATCATCATGGCGTCTGGTTAGGTCTGACCATAACGCAATTTCTTTTTCGATCCGGGAAATTCTTTTCAGGATGACAGATGCGCCTTGATTATCATTCCAGAAATCTGGATTGAAAGATTGCTCGCGAAGCACTTCTAATGTTTTCGATCTGGAATCCAGATCAAAGATACCTCCGTATTTCGGAATCCTTAGATTCTGCTACTGCGAATTGCTCCTTTAAATCAGATAATTCCATCTGAAAATTTACAGAGAAGATGAACCCGAATTAAGGGGGAAATCGGAAAAATTGTTACGTTATAAACTACGGGTAAATAATTAAATCAGAATTACGCGAGTGATGGTTATTAAAATCACAACTTTATGACAGAATCAGGCGACCTTACCACTATCAAGGATGATCGTGATCTTTTAATCACCAGATGAAATAAATAAACGTTCATTCAAATAACGACGCAATTTCATTTCAGCCATATCCAAGTGAGTAAATCGACCATTTTCGGCTGTAGAGATTGTCCCTCGTTCTTCTGAAACGACTACAACAATTGCATCCGATTCTTCAGTGATTCCTAATGCAGCACGATGTCGTGTACCCATCTCTGGTAAAACCATCGGGCTTTCTGTCAATGGCAAAATACAGCCCGCAGCTTCCAATAATGTATTTTGTAATATGACAGCCCCATCATGCATGGGCGAGCCTGGATTAAAGATAGACAAGAGTAAGGGTGTTGAGACTTCCGCTTTTAAAGGTGTTCCTGCTTCTTTATAAGAGCGAAGTCCCGTCTCTCGCTGAATTACAATCAAAGCACCCCATTTTTTCTCTGCTAGAATCAAAGAAGCTTCCACAACCGCTTCCAAGGAACGAGAAGTTCCCATCATAAAAATGCGCTGGAAAAATCGTGTTTGTCCAACATAGATTAAAAGCCGCCGGATTTCCGGTTGGAATAAAATCACAAATGCTACTACCCAAACAGTTTGGAATTGGTTCACTAACCAGGACATGGCACTCAATCCAAATGAATTAAACAGGAAGGATGAGATGAGCAATATCACCAATCCAATCAACATCTGTCCGGCCCGGGTTTCTCTGAAATATTGGTATACTTTTATAAAGATCCAAGTGACTAGGATGATATCAATCACATCAATTAAAGTCAAAGTCAGAAATCCAAATTTGAACAGAGTCATGCGGCAGTCCTGATCTTTTCAGTAATTGTAACAACTCGTTTCATTTCTTTCACATCATGGACCCTAACAATTCTTGCACCATTTAAAATACCGGCAGAAATAGCTGCTGCTGTTCCCTCTATTCGATCATGGGATGGCAGATCCAATATGGATCCTATAAAAGCTTTTCGGCTAGGGCCAATTAACACGGGATATCCTAATTCACAAAATTCATTCAATTTTTGAATAATCGTAAAATTATGATCGATTGTTTTTCCAAATCCAATTCCAGGATCCAAAATGATTTTTTCTGTTTTGATTCCGGCAGATTTAGCAACATTAATTTGACTTAGAAAAAAAGAGATGACTTCACCCACAAGGTTATCATAATGTGTTTTTTTTTGCATTGTTAAGGGTGTTCCTTTCATGTGCATTAAAATCACTGGCACATCCAATGATGATACCACAGATGGCATGTTTTTGTCCAGAGAGAATCCGCTAATATCATTTACAATATCGGCACCAGCTTCCACAGCCTGTTTTGCTACAATTGACTTTGTAGTATCAATAGAAATTAAGACGACGGAATCTGTCTTCCGAATCGATTTAATGACTGGGATGATTCGGTTCAATTCATCTTTTACAGAAATTGGTGCAGCACCTGGACGAGAAGATTCACCGCCAATATCCAGAATATCGGCCCCATCATTAATCAGCGACATGGCGTGATTTACAGCAGAATTTTTTGTAAAATATTTCCCGCCATCGCTGAAAGAATCCGGCGTTACATTAATGATACCCATAACCAGTGTTTCCCGATCAGGATTCTGGCACCATTCAGAAAAATTGTGGCGTGACAATTTTGATTTCAAGTCAGGAATTCACATCCTGTTTTTTTTGTGGTTGATGTTGTTTTGACTTTGCTTTACCCTGCTGGGGTTTGGAATGATTCTGTTGACGAGATTTTTGTTGTGCTTTTTCCCCATCCTTCATTTGGGGTTTTTTATTTTGGCGCTGCCGGGGTTTCCTCTTTTTTTTAAGTTTATCTTGGCCATTCAACGCTCGAGTAAGTTTTTCACCTTTAAGAATTTTTTCAAGATCTATCGAATCGATCGTTTCGTATTTCAATAATTCCTGAGCTATTCTATGAAGAGTTTCAATATTTTTTTGAAGAATTTCGTCAGCTATTCGTTGGGAATCACGAACAATTCGAGAGATTTCTTCATCGATCATACGTGCCGTTACTTCACTGTAATCCCTTTGAGATTGAATTTCTCGTCCTAAAAATATTTCTTCATTCTTTTTCCCGAAGGTCATTGGACCTAACAAATCACTCATCCCCCACTCTGTCACCATTTTCCGCGCAATTTGGGTTGCTTGTTCGATATCGTTCCCAGCACCCGTTGTCATTTGGTTAAAAATAACCATTTCAGCGCTTCTTCCGCCCATAAGAATAGCAAGACGACCTTCCACATAACTACGTTTATAGCCATGTTTTTCATCAATAGGAAGTTGCATTGTGGCGCCCAAGGCGCGCCCCCGAGGAATAATGGTAATTTTATGTACAGGATCAGCCCCCTTGGTTTTGATGGCCACCAATGCATGCCCTGCTTCGTGATAAGCAGTTACTTCTTTTTCTTCTTCCGAAAGAATCATGCTTTTACGCTCAACACCCATCATTACTTTGTCTTTTGCTTCTTCAAAATCATCCATATCAATGGATTTTTTTCGTTTACGTGCCGCAAGCAATGCTGCTTCATTCACAAGATTGGCAATATCTGCACCTACCATGCCCGGTGTACCTTTAGCTAAAGATTCCAAATCTGATTTCGCATGATTTACCACTACTTTCTTGGTATGAACTTTCAAGATACCCAAGCGACCAATGTAATCCGGTACATCCACCATAATTTGGCGATCGAAACGACCGGGTCTTAGCAAGGCTGGATCCAACACATCCGGCCGGTTTGTTGCGGCAATGACAATTACATTCTGGGTATTATTAAATCCATCCATTTCAACGAGAAGCGCATTCAAGGTTTGCTCACGCTCATCATGTCCACCTCCAATTCCGGCACCACGCTGACGACCCACTGCATCCATTTCATCGATAAAAATAATAGATGGTTCAGTCTTTTTAGCTTGCTCAAAAAGATCACGAACACGGGAAGCACCCACACCCACGAACATTTCTACAAAATCTGCACCACTTAAACTATAAAATGGTACAGATGCTTCCCCTGCAACGGCGCGAGCCAAAAGAGTTTTACCTGTACCCGGACGGCCAACAAGCAAGGCTCCTTTGGGTACTTTGGCTCCAAGTTTTTGGAATCTTTTGGGATTCTTTAAAAAGTCTATCACTTCCTTCAATTCTTCTTTTGCTTCTTCACAACCGGCCACATCTTTAAATGTGACACGAGGTTGATCCGATGTCCAAAGAGATGCTCGACTTTTACCGAATTTGAAAATACCGCCCATACCCCCTGCGCCTCCTTGCATTCTGCGAATCATAAAAAACCAGAATCCAATTAATAAAATCCAAGGAAGCATATTGAGTAAATATCCCGTCCAGTCAATTGTTTTTTCCTTAAACGTGTATTCTATTCCAGCGGCATCCCATTCATCAGTATCTTCCCTTTCAAGATAAGGAAGTGTCAATTTAAAATGGGTCACATCATTCAATGGACCAATAGGAGTTTCAATTGTTTTTGGTACTTTGAATTCGCCATGAAATACATCACCCATGATAACCGCTTTTTCAATCTCACTATTTGCCAAATATTCACGGTAATCAGTATATTCGATTTCGATTTCTTTTTTACCGGATTCAGTCAATAAACCTGAAATATAAACGGCTCCGAAAATGATCATGAGCCAAACGAAGCTGGTTTTACCAGCTCGCATCCAATCAAACTGATCCGGTTGTTTTTTTGGATTCTGTTTATTTTGATTTTGCTGTGGTTTATTTTTTTGATTGTTCATATTTAATTTTCCTTGATATTTTTATACGACAGTATCACTCTCTATAGAATAAACACCATTTAAATGTCTTAATTTTTGATCATAATCTAGCCCGTATCCTACAACAAATTCCGGTGGAATTTCAAACCCAATGAAATCAATTGTGAAATCAATTTTCGCCATATCTGGTTTAATCAAAAATGTAGCGATGGATACTGACTTAGGTGAGGCACTACTCACTCTTTCCATTAAAAATTGAATTGTATGCCCGGAATCAATAATATCCTCGACTAGGATAACATGGCGATTCGTGACGTCTGCGGATATATCCTTTATGAGTTGAATTGTTCCAGATGACTTTTTTCCCACATAACTACGAACCTTAATAAAATCCATTTCACAATCAATGGAAATACTTCGAAGTAGGTCTGCCATGAACATAAAGCTACCATTTAAAACTCCAATAAAAATGGGGACCTTTTCGGTATATTTTTCCGAGATCTCTTTCCCCATTTCTAAGACCCGCTTTTGGATTTTTTCAGGTGATATTAAAAGTGTTCTCTTTTGATCTAAAGAATTCATAATGGTAAGAAGGTTCGATTTAAGACAGCAGTTTCTTGAGTATGGGGTGTTAGTTTTACCCAATCTGCAATACGTTTGCCACACACCCAGATGATTTCACCATTTGCAGTCAGAACTGCTTGAGATTCTTTTGTGAATTGATCCACTTTTTCATTAATCAGGAAATCACTAATCTTTTGGTGTCCTTCCATCCCCAAAGGCTGAAAGAAATCACCGTCTGTCCAGGCACGAATCTCCAATCTCCGATCCTTCAATAGAGTCCAATCCACTTGTTCCTGATTTTGAGCTGTGTCAGACTTTTCTTGTCTCGACAAGACCAATTCGTATCTATAATCATTAAAATCAACAGGATGACCCGGGACAAGTTTCACGGGATACTTTGGGGATTGATGTGCCGTTTCTTTCCCAATGATTGATTTTCGATCCCGTAACAATTTCCACCCGTTAGGTAAAATATGTTGATTGCCCACTTCTTCTTTCTTGAAAAATGATTTCAAAAGTTCGATCTGATGTTTGGACCAACGTTCATGATAAGTTGCTTCCATCAAAAGTTGCACCAATCTAACTTTCACCATATTTGGCAGACCTTGGACCATCTTGATGGGAATATCAAACCGATTGACAGATTGGTGAATTTTCGGAATGAGTGTCCCCAGAATGAAATAATCCAATGCCTCTTTCCATTCGGAAAAATGATTAACTGAACTTTGAATTCCCGTCACAAGATTTTGAGCATTATTCTCCCACGGGTTTACGACCGTATGGCGAATGAAATTCCGAGGATTGGATAGTTCAGAATTGGTGGAATCTTCACGAAAAGGAATTTCATTTCTCATTACAAAATCGGTTAATTCCTTTTTAGTGAAGCCCAACAC
>CAZYLQ010000041.1:11550-13659 GCA_964648395.1 uncultured bacterium
CTTTTGTAAACTGATCAGTTGATAGTGACTCAACAAATTCAGTTAACTCCTTTTTGGTGAAACCTAACAGCGGACGCAAAACATTTTTTGTTTGTTTCCCAATGCCGCAAAGACCTGAAATACCGGACTGTCGGGATAGATTCATTAAAACAGTTTCCACCTGATCATTACCATGGTGAGCCGTCATGACCCAATTTGCCTTAGTTTTTTCCATAATTTCATTAAAGAAACGATAGCGGTGGTTTCGCCCCCATTGTTCAACGCTTTCCCCTTTTTTAATTTTTTCAGGATTCAATGATGTAGAGAAAAATGGAATGCCCAACGATCTACATGCACGTTGAACAAGGGATTCATCTTTATTAGAATCTCCACGCAAATGATGATTCACATGTGCAATGACTAGATCAAATTTTTCTCTGGAATGTAAGAGAGAGAAAAGCGCCATGGAATCCATTCCACCAGAAACAGCAATAATAATCCGATTTTCTTTCTTCAAATCAGAAAAGGTTGCTAATTCGTCAGTGAACTTGTGGAAAATCGAATCGTGTTGAATCAATTTTTTATTAATTGTGTGTAATTCGCCCATCAAAAGGAATTTACCCGTTTTAATAATGGAATCAAAAATTGGTTTTGTTTTATTTCTTTTTCTAATGTTGTGTCTGGCCCATGTCCTGGATGTAAAATATAATCATGTGAAATATTTTCCATGGCTTTCACTAGACTATCACATAAGGTGTCCCAATTACCGCCCGGCAAGTCAGTTCGTCCAACAGAACCGGCAAAAATCGTATCACCAGTGAACACATGATCATTGATTACCAAGCAGGTCCCACCCGGTGTGTGTCCCGGTGTTTCAACACATTGGATTAAAAAGTTACTGATCTTCAATTCACCTGCGCTTAACCAATGATCAACCGTTGGAGTTATTTTCGGTGTTATTCCAAAAAAAGCACAATCCCTTTCATAACCATCCAGAATCGGTTTTTCATTGGGGTGTAAATAAAATGGTATTCCGTATTTTTCTTTTAAATCAGGTACACCACCGATATGATCCAAATGTGCATGGGTATTTACCACGGCAATTGGACTCAGATCCTTTCCTAAAATCACTTCAATAATCAGTCCCGGATCATCACCGGGATCAATCACAAGGCAGGATGGCAATCCATCTTGCCAAGCAACATAACTATTTTCCTGAAACGGGCCCGTGACGATCCGTTCAATTTTCAGGCTCAAATGATGTTAAAAAACAGGTGTGACAGGCATTGGATTTTATCTTCATAAGAATGGGGATACAGCATCCATTCTGCTGCTGAGATTGAACTCAAGATAGAATTACCATCCTGTGGCGTGAAACAGAAACCTGTGATTTCATGATCATTCCGAACATGAAGTGATTGTTCTACAACAACAGTTTGATTCATGATTCGTCCATAATGTCCATGGTCACGCCCGAAGGAAAAAACCGTGCTGGTCATATCCTTGGTAGTCATGGCCACATTGTCATTATTATGCAGTCTCTCCTTTACAGATACAAGGGTAGTAGGTTCTTTCACTTTCAGCGTGAACCATAGGACATGCATATATTGACTATTTACTTTCATGGCAGAAGAAAACAAATTTAGGTCCATACCCATTGTAGCAAATAAGCCAGCCGCATCAGCCGCATGGTGCGAACCATATTTCTCGTCTCCATGTGATCCCACTTGGGGTGCCGGTATAAAACTTCCTGTCTGACTCAGGTCATTTGCACGACGAATACAGACATATTTTCCTTCTACGAGATTATCTGGATCTTCGTTCACGGCCAAGGTGTTTGTGATGCAGGATACATTATGAGTGTTACACGATACGATTTGGATGAACTTATCTGAAGAATCCAAAGCATGGTCGTTAATGCCACGAGCATATTTCTTTCCGAATCCATCTTCACTGCCCTGGGCTAGAAATCCTTTTACAGTATCTGAGAATTTTTCATAATACTTCACTTTATTGGAATGACCGACCCCTTTAGGGGTGCAGTCAATTACAACCGATGACCGCTTGATTGATTCTTCCGTTTCAAGGTCAGGATCTATTCCCAACTTTCTAAACTCCTGTTCCTTCCCT
>CAZYLQ010000042.1:0-1906 GCA_964648395.1 uncultured bacterium
CAAAAGCCTAACTTTATAGAAAAATTGTCTTTTCTTGATTTTATCCAAATATCTAAGGTACCCTTTTACGAATTTTCTTTTCAATATATCACAGGTTTGAATATGATCTATACATTAAACCTTAATTTGTCGGATGACTTTGGAGTTTCAATAACGGGTCTTAAGAAAAATGCTGATTTGAAAGGTCATTGGATGCCAGATAGTAAATTTTGGGTCGGCCTAAAGTACCGAGCAAATTTTTAATTGATATTCTAAAGCTTTAAGCACGGGCACAATGGAGTGCTATTTCTTTTCTCCATTTACCCCCATTATATATTATTGATATCAGTTATTTATCAGGCTAGAAAGCGCAACACCAATAATATTATTTTTGTGGGTGAATATATTTTAATTTATTAATAGAATTTGTGTCTGATACTGTAATTAATCCCCAAAGGAACCAATTATGAAAGCAATTTATTATATTACTGTAGCAACAGTGTTATTCTTTACTGGGTGTGAATTCTTTTCTAATAATCAGGAATTAATGAATCCACCTGAATTTGAATATCTCATTCAAGATTTAGATGATGAACTTAACTTAGATACAGGGCAACGAAGTAGCGCCAGGTCATCGCTTGAGCTAGGAAGAGATTTCCATCCTGACCCTGCGACGCTTTGGGAACTTGCAGTTGCTCTACAACAATCATTGACGCAGGAGCAAAAAGATCTACTTCTTTCCAGAAACCAGCAAATAGATTCACAAATACTCACAGAAGAGAATGATCATCATCACAGACGACTGGAGCATTTTCAACGTATGGATGATCGCCTTATATTTATAATGACAGAAGAGCAGCTACCATTGTATCAAGAAATAATTGATACAAAATCAACCCTCATAAACGAAATTATTTTGCGGTATCAAAATGAAGAACTAGAGCGACAAACCATGCGCATAGAACTTATGAGTGTTATGGAATGGTTTAGAGCAGAAATAGCGATTCTTTTAACCGAAGAGCAACAAAACACACTTTTTACAGAAAGAGATGAACGAGATATAAATTGGCGTCGTGGGCGTGGGCGATGGGGAAGATTCTCCCAAGATCCGGATGCACTTAAACGGGCCATGCAAAGTGCACTAAAACTTACTGGAGATCAGATTACGATTCTGGAAACATCACATAGCAGTGTTAAAACAGCGCTTGATAATCTTCGTGATTCTTATGTTGATGGGACCAGTGATCTTTCTGCAGAAGACTTTCGTCTTGCAGTTATTTCCATTGTGCAAAATGGAATTCTTGAGAGGGAGCAAGTATTTACAGAATTACAACAAGAGATTATTGATATACACCGTGCGCTCGTCCTTCGATTCATGCGCCATACGCGATGGGGACGAACCTAAACCATTACTATATAATATAGCGACCCCCCCCTTTCTCAAAAGTGGTAAATTAGGTTTTGCCCTGTTGGATGATTGAGTCCGGTATTACTAACCCAGCTTAGGCTGGCTGGAAATATTTACAAATGTGAAAGACGTAGGTGTCTAATACACTTTTTTACTTATAAAATCACCATTTTTATAAACTGTTTCATTTCGCCTCTTCCCATTAGGATTCCAAGTGATCCAAGCACCATCTCGCTTCCCATCTAGATAGCTACCCTCCTGCCATTTATTTCCTTTTTCATCCCACCATGTCCATAATCCAATTCTAGTTTTGCCTTTATATGGACCTTCTTCTTTTTTCTGCCCATTGTCATACCATAAAGAATAAATTCCATCTTCTTGCCCAGACTTGTGTTCCGTCTCCCGTTCTTTAATTTCATTTTCATCATAAAATGTCCACAATCCCTCTTCTTTCCCATCTACCATTTGCCCTTCTCTTGTTTTCTTTCCATCATCATCAAAAAATATCCATAGTTCTTG
>CAZYLQ010000042.1:2006-5206 GCA_964648395.1 uncultured bacterium
TCTGGAATGGATCTCCCGGAAGAATATTTCTTTCTAAATAATCTGGAAGAAAGGACCCAATATCATCGCGGCTGAATCCAAATGTGGTCTGGGTTAGATCGTTAGTACCAAAGCTAAAGAATTCGGCATGTTGGGCGATTTCATCGGCTGTAAGACAGGCACGGGGGAGTTCAATCATGGTTCCCACAAGATATTTAAATTCTACACCCGTTTCATTTCGAACATCTTTGGCAACTTTTCGCACAATATCTTCCTGGTCTGTGTATTCCGTAACAGTTCCAACAAGCGGAATCATTACTTCGGGCAAAACGGAAACGCCTTCTTTTGTGAGTTCTGCCGTTGCTTCAAAAATAGCTCTGGATTGCATTTCAGTAATCTCTGGATAGGCAACGCCCAGACGACACCCGCGATGGCCCAACATAGGATTCAATTCATGGAGCCCTGCGATTCGTTTTTCAATTTTTGATCTTTCTAGACTGAGGCTATCAGCCAATTCCTGAATTTGATTATCGTTCAAAGTAATAAATTCGTGCAAAGGTGGATCCAAGAGTCGAATAGTAACGGGTTTACCCTCCATAGCTTTTAAAATTCCCTTAAAATCTTCTTTCTGGAATGGGAGGAGCCCCATAACTGCAGTTCGTCTATCAGATTCATTATCAGCCAGGATCATTTTTCGCATGGCAAGAATACGGGTTTCATCAAAGAACATATGCTCCGTCCGGCAGAGCCCGATTCCTTCCGCCCCAAAGCGAATGGCCTGTGCTGCATCTGACGGGCTTTCAGCATTAGTGCGAATTTTTAAGGTTCTGAATTCATCTGCCCATTCCATGAGGATTTTATATTCAGGATGTGTATCTGGATTAGATGGAATAAGATTTACTTTCCCTTGATAAAGATTCCCTCGGGTTCCATTCATGGTTACCCAGTCACCCTCTTTTAATACAGTGTCTCCTACAGATACTTCTTTTGTTTCTTTATTAATATGAATTGCGCTACAGCCTACAATACAGCATTTCCCCCATCCTCTGGCTACAAGAGCAGCGTGGGATGTCATCCCGCCTTTGGCGGTTAAAATTGCTTCTGCTGCGTGCATACCATGTACATCTTCTGGTGAAGTTTCTTCTCTAATCAAGATCACCTGTTCACCATTTTTATGCCATGTTTCCGCATCATCTGCAGTAAACACGATTCTTCCAGTTGCACCTCCGGGTCCAGCAGGTAGTCCCTTTGCTAAGAAAGTGGCCTGTTTTTCAGATTCTGTATCCAGCATGGGATGAAGAAGCTCGTCCAATTGTTCTGGCATAACGCGCATAATGGCAGTCTTTTTATCGATCATACCTTGGTTGCACATATCCACAGCCATTTTAATGGCGGAAGTACCTGTCCGTTTTCCTGTACGAGTTTGTAACATCCATAATCGGCCATCCTGAATGGTGAATTCAATATCCTGCATATCAGAATAATGGACTTCTAAGTTGTTCCGAATCTCGGCAAGTTGCGCATATAGCTCCGGCATAGATGATTCCAGTGATGGGAGGTTCTGAGTTTCAGATGTTTTTGTGTCTTCATTTAATGGATTAGGCGTTCGGAGCCCAGCAACAACATCTTCACCCTGTGCATTGGATAGCCATTCCCCAAAAAAAATATTTTCTCCTGATGCAGGATTTCGGGTAAATGCTACACCTGTTGCAGAACTTTCTCCCATATTACCAAAGACCATAGCTTGGACATTCACTGCCGTTCCCCATTGGTCTGGAATATTTTCAATCCGGCGATAACTGATGGCGCGGCTTCCATTCCAACTTTGGAAAACAGCCTTGATTCCACCCCAAAGTTGTGCCACGGGGTCATCGGGAAAATCACTATCCAGTGTTGTACGTATCTCAGATTTGAAGGAATTTGATACTGTAATCCAATCATCTGCAGAAAGATCTGTGTCAGCCACTAATCTTTTTTCTTTTTTGTAAGTATCTAGAATATTTTCGAGTTTTTGGCGAATACCTTCTCCATCAGAAGGTTCAATACCAGCAGCTTTTTCCATGACAACATCTGCATACATCATAATAAGTCTTCGGTAAGCATCATAGACAAACCGGGGGTTATTGGTTTTTTTGATGAGTCCGGGAATGGTAGATGAAGCCAGTCCAACATTAAGAACTGTATCCATCATACCCGGCATGGATTGGCGAGCACCGGATCGCACAGAGAGTAAAAGTGGATTAGTCTCATCACCAAAATTTGAATCCATGATGGCTTCGACATTTGAAAGAGATTCTCGGATTTGGGAATCTAATTCATCAGGAAAATTGAGATCATTTTTGTAATAATGTGTGCAAACATCGGTTGTGATAGTAAACCCGGGAGGTACTGGAATTCCCAAGTGGTTCATTTCAGCAAGATTGGCTCCTTTCCCTCCGAGTAGATTCTTCATTTCAGCTGTACCATCGGCTTCGCCGTTTCCAAAAAGATAGACGTATTTCACTGGTTAATTTCCTTTATATGTATGTAGTTATTTAAGTTAAAGCAGGTTAAAAGGCGGGGGAAAAATATCGTATTTCTTTTAGGTTTCCGTTTTTATCATAGAAGAACCATTTGTCTACCATTTTCCCATTTCGATAGGCACCTTGCATTTCTTTTCTTGTTCTTTCGTAATCCCACCAACTGGCCCAGGTTGCATCTTTTTTCCCGTTGGCATAGAAGCCTTCTGTAAGGCGACCATCTGAGAACCATGCTGTCCATTTCCCTTCTTTTGTTCCTTCGGTAAATGTGCCTTCCTGGACTTTTTTGGCATTTTCATCCCAAAATAACCAAAGCCCATCGGCGGTACCGTCGGCAAGATTTCCTTCTTTTTCTTTTATTCCATTTTGATGGAAAAATGTCCAATGGCCATTCATAATACCTGAGTCGTAGTTCCCATGAGATTTGACATGTTCATTATCATGCCATTCTGTCCATTGACCATGCTTTTTACCATTTTTATATCCACCTTGTTCTTGTTTTCCACCACTCCAAGGAAGATCTGGTTCCGGCTCAGGAACATCCACCAGAATAATTTCTGGAACATCTTTTCCACTGGGGAACCACTTGACCCATTGACCATCTTTTTTACCTTCTTGGGTACGGCCGAGAAAGAGATAACCCATTTCTTGATTTTCCTGAGTGATGATTCCTGTAAACGGTGTATCTTCCCCTAATTTATA
>CAZYLQ010000042.1:5306-13517 GCA_964648395.1 uncultured bacterium
CCTTCACGAATCCCACCTTGGTGAAAACCCTGTTCCTTGATCTGATCACTATTGGGATACCAGATAGCCCATGGACCCTCTGGTTTATCTGATTTATAACTGGTCATGGTACTGCGATAACCATTTTCCCAATATGTACTGGGGCCATCTAATCTTCCATGCTTGTAAAATTTTTCTTCCTGTTTTTCTTCAGGAGTCAACCATACTGTAGATCGACCATCTCTTTCGCCAGCGGAAAATGTGACTTCTTCCGCAACGGAACCATCTGATTCAAAATACAGCCAAAGCGCATCTTGCTCATCATCCAGATAATTTCCCTCTGATTGTTTTACGCCTGTATCGTACCACCAGGTCCAAATACCATTTTTTCTACCATCGATATAATGCCCTTCCATCTCTTTATTGTCATTGAGATACCACCACCAGTTCCAGAGTTCTTCATCATTTTCTGCTTGATATGTTCCTCCGTTGTAGGTCCATGTCCCATTGGTAAATGTCAGATTGTGATCATGTTCAAACCACCAAGCCCATTTCCCATGAGAAATTCCTTTATGATATGTTTGTTCCATGTGCAAGTGCCCATTTGCATACCAGTATTTATAATTTCCATCCACTTTACCCATGTCAAATTTGCCTTGTTCTTTTAAGGTACCGTCTTCGTACCAAAGTGCCCAGTCACCATGTTTTTTCCCACGGTAATAAACACCTTCAACTTCTTTTTGACCATTACTATACCATTGTACCCATTGACCATCCCGTTTTCCTGATGAAATCCGGCCTAATAACAGATAGTCTTTAACTCCACCTGTTTCTATTACCATTCCAGTATACGATTTATGTTTTCCTATTTTATAGAATATTCCATCGCGTTCTTCAAGTTCGGCAATGCGAACTTGATCTAATCCAGTTCCATAATCAAAAATAAAATCTGTTTCACCATTCGGATGAAAGTAATGCCATATTCCCTCTTGTTCATTATTTCTAATGACACCTTCTCTGTCTTTGTTTCCATTATCATACCAAATTGTAATTTTTCCATCAATAACACCATTAACAAAAGTTTCTTCTAATTTTTTATGATCCTCATTATTCCATTGTGTCCAGATGCCATGTTTTACATCCTCCTTATAACTGCCTTCCCGGTCTTTCACCCCATCAGGTCGCCACCAAATCCATTGACCGTCTTTTTCACCATTAAAATAACTTTCATGCTGTTTCAAAGTACCATCTTCGTACCAAAGGGCCCATTTATTGTGTTTTTCGCCTTGGTTATACTCACCCTCAGTCACTTTGTAATTATCAACATTCCACTGCAGAAAAGGACCGTGCTTGATACCTTTATCATAACTGATTTCTTGTGTTTTTCGTCCATTATCCGCCCAATAGGTCCATTTATTATCTAATTTATTATTGGCATATTGCCCTGATTTTTCCTTAATAATTCCTTTTTCATACCAAGAAGTCCAACGGCCATTCAACTTCCCATTGCCGTAAGTAGCCTGGAATTTTTTATTGCCATTTTCATACCAGGAAGTCCAGACGCTGTCTCGTTCCCCATTGGTAAATTTCCTTTCGGATTTTTTAGCGCCATCTGTAAACCATTGTAGCCAGAGCCCCTCCTGCTGACCATCATGAAATCGTGTTTGTTCTTTTTTAATCCCTGTGTTATAATACCAAATCCAGACCCCTGCTTGTTTGCCGGCTTCATAAGTGCCGCCTTCGGTTTTATTCCCGCTATCGTTCCATCGAAATATACTACCGTTAAGTTTGCCACCTGCATAATTGGATTCTTCTTTGCGATTGCCATTTATGTACCAAGTTGTCCAGAGCCCTTCGCGATTACCAACTGAATAAGTTCCTTCCATTTTTTTCTGAGGTGGGTCATAAAATGTATCACCATCGATATCTAGAGTAACAGTCTCTGTAGAGTCCCAAACACCATTGTTTTCACCTTCGTCCTGAGTGTCGGGTTCACCATCTTCACCGTAATCTTGATATACTTCACCCTCATACCAGAATGTCCAGAGTCCATCCCGAACACCATTGGCATAATTGCCTTCAGTTTGAAGTGCCCCACTGGGGTAATTTGCCTTCACTAATCCATCGTTTTGGGCAAGAGCCACCGACGACAGAATGATAAAAATAACCAGTATTTTCCGCATGGTCAATTCCTCATTGTCAGAATATGAATAAAGGGAGGTGTTTTTTGGATGAAGAGTTGATTCATCCCCCTCTCGGATACCTTTTGTCGTAAAAGTTAAGACAACGAAGCATTAAAGTCAAAAAATTGTGAAAAAAGATCAATCACCCTTATTTAGACGAATCCAGAAGCTTTGGCCGAACTTATCATTGAGATTAATGAGCCCTTCATTGGAGTTATTTGTTCCTAAAAAAGAAGTTTCAGTCTCGAATTTATTATTGGTTCGCAAGTAACCGCCACCATCACGACCATTTCCAAGATATGTAGTCATCTTCCCAAATTGGTTATACGTACGGAAATACCCGCTCCCAAGAAAACTTCCAGTTTCCCCAGCAGCATCGTACACACGCAATTGACCGGAACTATCTGCTCCGGTGCCCATGTAAACCGTTTCCTGCCCATCAAAATTATAAGTCCGTAAATATCCTCCGCCACTGGATCCAGTCCCCAAAAATAAGGTTCTTTCACCAAATTGGTTATAAGCCTGATAGTATCCTTCTCCAAGATATGATGATGTTTCACCTTCATTATTATAAATACGAAGTTGCCCGGCGTGGTCAGACCCTGTGCCGAGATAAGATGTTTCCTTTCCTGAATTATTATAGGTCCGGATGTACCCGCCACCCATTCTACCTGTACCAACATATGCCGATTCATCCCCATTGCCATTGTAAGAGCGCATATAACCACCGCCATCTTTACCCGTACCAATAAATAGGGTTGGCTCTCCATACTGATTATACGTTTGCATGTAGCCGTTGCCAAGATATCCCATAATCACACCACGATCATCTTCAATGGTTAAACTGCGAACGACCAAATGTCCCAGTTCATCCGTTTTTGCACGAAATCCTAAAGTCGCAAAAATCAACAGTGTTCCTAAAACACCAATGATCATACTTTTTGGATCAATGACTCTCATAAAAGCCTCCGGTATTTTTGTCATTGAAATAATAATATGTAATTTACTCATATTCATAGGTCATAACCTTAACTGGAATTTTTTGATCATCACGCCAGCGACGAATCATATCGTATTGTTTTATTTGGGCTATCCGGCCCTTTCCATCATATGAATATACATTTTTTTCCAACACTCTTTCTTCACCATCTAATATTACCTCTATGTACGGCCGCCCTCCATGATCCAAAAGCATCTCTTTTTTTGATATGAGTTTTAGTGTGGAGTCAGCAAGATACTCGTAATATTTAAAATTATCATCATCAAAAATATCAGTTAGTGTTTCCTCAACAACTCCATTAGAATTATATATTGTAGTCTTTGTACGTCGCCCCAAGATATCATATTCATAAGCCTTTGAGCCAATGGATTGGCCTAGTCGTCCTACTGATGTTTCATGGGTCAGGTGATTGATTTCATTATGAAAATAAATAGATCGAAACATAACAGAAGGGTCAAAATACTCAGCCTTTTTTTTGGGTATTGTCAATGAATCCAATTCATAGGTTGTAATTTCAAGAATATAATTATCATACAATTCTTTGTGATCAAGGACAGTTCCTGTGGAATCATAATCGTAACTCTCGCCCCAGACCATTTCTCCCGCATCAGTTTTTATAACCATCATTTCTGGATTAATTGCTTCAAGTGGATTATACCGAATCCGCTTGAGCAGTAATCCCTGATCATCATATTTTTTAAACTCTTTCCAATAAAGCGTATCCCCAGCACCAAAAAGTGTAGTACTCATTCTCTTTCCGGCACTATCATTTTCAAAGCGGTAGGATAAAATCATCTCCTTATCATACTTACGCTGGAGCTTGAGTCCTTCATTGGATCCTAGGACATAAACATATTTTTCACTTAAAGGCAAGGTGTGAGTATAAACGGTGCTATCCACCATAAACCCTTTTTTGTCATAGTTTATAACGATGGAATTTTTGAGTTCTTGTGTTTCAACTCCAAAGCTATTAAATACATGGAAAAATTTTATTGTTGTGGTTTCTCCAAACAAATAAGAGGCCAAAATAGGACACAAGAGCCAAACAGAGTAATTTAGTGAAGTCCTCATCATCAAATTTTAGATAGTGAAACGGTATAATTCAAATGGTCAATTTCGTTGTTTTTTCAGAGTTTATATTTTTACTCTCAAAAATGCTTTATTCAAATATTTTTACATAAAAACTTAAAGGTAACTAATTTCATTTTATCAAATAAGCACCTGTTAGATAACTCGATTTCTTTATTGCCTTAAAGTATTACTTTTGTTAAAATCAGCACAAGTCTATTAGACTTACTCATGCGGAGTTCTACTTGAATAATTCATTTATCAAATGGTTGACGGCAACGTCTATCTGTTTTGGTAGCAGTGTGTCTTTAAAAGATATCCATTACAGTATTAAGCAAAATGGTGTAATGGTGAGTCTTGATTATACTGGGACAATCAAAGATGATGATATTATTGCTTGGAAATCTGATAGAGGCTGGGTTTACCTAACTCTGTTAGGCGTACGGGCCCCTCTCAATAAATTTCCACAACAATCATATAAAAGACCGGTAAAAAAGATTGTGGTAGATGATTTTAATGAGTCTATCCAAGTAGCAATATTAATCAATAAACCTATTTTGGGATATGATATATTAAACTCAAAAACATCTCCCGGTACTGTTGTGTTTATACATACGGAAATGAAAACTTCTGATGTAACCAGTTTAAGGAGCTACATAAACGATACTGGGGAGTCGGTTTTTAACTTGGCGCAATCTTCAGGCTTCCCTCAATACAATACAAATTTTAAAAATGCTTTTGATCAGGCTCGATCTGAATTAGGACCCAATTCAATTTTTGAATTTCGCGGGAAATTGTATACAACAAATCACCCGGGAGAGAAAGAATCCATGTTTAATCCGGGGCTGGCACCGATTGAGAATGATAAAACTAAAGATTTAGATGCATTATTAACTAATACTGTTAGTCCTATAGAGGAGATTTATATAGATATAACCAAAGATGATGCCTTCGATAAAACAATGGGGGCAACGGATCTAGTGGTGAATGAGCAAGCTATACAAAATGATACTAACTCAAAAAGGAATATTGATAAAGCACAACTATCACACGAAGACAATCAACAACTTAGTGTTATTCCTGATTTTACGGAACAAGAATCATCCCAGAGAAAATTAGGGAATACTTTGCGTGAACCTAAAGAAAAAAAAGGATGGTTTAGAAAAATTTTCCCAAAAATAAAAAAACGCAAACAACAGGATCAACAACTATTTACAGAATTAGCAGGTGCACCAAATGATTTATCAAGAGTTGAGAAAATGGATGAAAATGATGAGTGGACTATGAGTGATTATTCACAATCTGAAATTGAAAAGCCGAAAGTGCAACTAGAAAAAATTGTCACCCATGAACCGGAAATTCTGGCGGATGTGCAAGAAGTATTAGATTCTGAGTTATCAAGGACACAAGAACCAGACTTCAATCAGAAAGATGGGTGGGCCATAAGTGATTATCCGAATTACGATAATGAATACTTTAATCGTCACAATTTAAAAAAAGGAACCAATAACTCGGTTAATATTGAACTTCTCCCAGAAGCTGAAACTATTTCTAATAGTTCTAATGAGAATAAAGACCAGGATATGGATGTGTTTACAGTCACAATTCTAGACCCGTACGATGAGTCATTAGTTGCAGATGTTATGCCCATCGATGAACCTATGGAGAGTGAATACAATAACACTGAAAAACTTTATCCTAGCCAGGTAAATATCCCAAAAAATATAGTCAAACAAATACCTGATGAAATTTTAATGCAGCAAAAGTGGTATCAATTACAATCAAGAGAAATGTCCATTGCAACTTCAGGCATTCGCGTTACAGCAAACAAAGAAGGAATTCCAATTTATATTGATGGAAAATTGGTGGGAGAAACACCACTCGCAGGGCCGGTTAAAATTTCTCCCGGTTGGCATCAAGTCAGCGGGCTTACTCCATTATACGCAAAGGTTCTTAACAGGTCTGGTATGGAATATGTAGATGACGATCCTATTCTACGAAATAATCAATTATTTGGATCCCGGACAGTTTATGTTGGACCTAAAAATATTTCTGTGGTTAATCTCAGGTTCAATGATATTGGAGACCCCCCGAGACATCCATTCTCATTGAGAGATTTGCCTCAAAATATGGCTGAAACTGAAGGCGGCATGATGGTTGGGTTCCCTGTTATCATGGCTCTTTTTGGATTCATTACTTGGGGTATGATATAATTCATACCCCATCTTTATCAATAATTCTAATAAATTTTTACTATGGAGATTCACGATAAAATCAGATCTTTTATATTATCGAATTTAGTTCACGCTGAAGATCACACTATTGGTATAGAAGAAGAATGTATTCTTTACACTAAAGAGGATCATCGACTTCCTGTGAATCCCGGTGATGAATTCTCTGCCACAGACCTTTTGGCTATCATGAATGAGAATGTAGGAAGAAATGGTGTTTATTCTCTCGAGCCTGGGGGACAACTTGAATGGTCCAGCCCACCATACCGGGATTTAAATACTTTATTCACTGCCATTGGCAAACACAAGCAAGCTTTAAAAGAAGTGGTAAAGGCCAATGATCTAAAGATTATCAATTATAGTGTTGAACCCAATTTTACTCCTGATGATATTGATCTGATTAATCTACCAAAATATCACCTTATGAATGCTAATATGGAACAAAACGGCACCATGGGGAAATGGATGATGCGCAATACTTCCAGCATCCAGATTAATTTTGATATTACTAGTGAAAGAGACCTAGAAGATATGACATTTGTTGCAGACTGCCTGCATCCGGTGTCTGCTTATCTTTTTGCAAACAGCCCTTTCCGCAGAGGAGAACCAACCGGATTAGAAAACATGCGTAGTGTGATTTGGGAGAATACAGATAATTCCCGTTGCCGGAACTTGATTAATCATGGTATAGAATTCCCAGAAAAAATAATAGATCAATATATAAATTTCATAATGGGTGTTCCCGGCATTTTTGAATTGGATGATAGCGGAATTATTGTTAGTACAAATCAGACTTTAGGCGAAAGACTCATTGAATTAGATAATTTGGGGAAACTTCGCACAGAAGATATTCAGTCTGCTTTGCACCAGATTTTTACCAATGTTCGTCTGAAAAATTTAGTGGAAATCCGTGGTTCCGATCGTCCACCCATGGGCTATGAAATGGCACCAGTGGCTTTTTGGACAGCCATTCTTACGGTGGAATCTATTCGCAATGAGTTACTATCTGATGTAAAAAATTGGACAGTAGAAGATCGGCATAAATTCAATAAAGCATCTCTGGTTTTGGATGATTCTCAAACTGGCCCAGATGGCAAAACATATAGGGAATGGAATCAATGGGTAGGTGATTTAGCTTTAGCAGGGCTGAAAGAACGGGGTCTTGAAGAAGAAAAATTCTTTGACTCATTTTTTGAAATTGTTATGGAAAAAGGCCCCTTCGGGTTACGGGCGCAATTCAATTATGATTAAAATACACAATTAATTTTTTATTTATTATCTTGATTTGATTCCCAGCCTCGATTTAATCAGTTAATTTTAATTCTGAATTAATGATTGTTTCATTTGAAAATGTATTATTTGATACCACATAATCTTCACAAAATGGCTAATCTAAATCAAATATTTTTCCAATTCATAGATTGAAATGGCAATAACAATGGACCAAAAAAAAATCCACAATTTCACCTGGGTCCCACTTTTTCTCATTGGCCTTGGCGCGGTTGGGCTGGGATTGGGTTGGCTCATTCATCCGGAACCTTGGATGCTGGATCAACCGCCTAACGAAGCATTGCTCCAAACATCATTTCAGAACCTGTTTGCAGCAAAGATTAATATCCATCTCCCAGAATATTTATTGGTGATCTATCGCTTTTTCGGCTGGTGGGTATTGTCCATTGGGCTTCTCATTATGACTTATGTCCAGATAACAAGAATGGGAACGGCATTAGCGCGGAATGCCATCTTGGGT
>CAZYLQ010000043.1:0-7047 GCA_964648395.1 uncultured bacterium
CCCTTGAAGGCAACTATCCCAATCCTTTCAATCCTGTGACCACCATCCGCTTTGGTCTACCCGAACCCAGGAAAATAAGAATCACTGTGATCAATATTTTAGGTCAGGAGATCACTGAGCTGGTGAATGGCTGGAGAGATATGGGCCGACACGAAGTGGTTTGGCAGGGAGTAGATGGTAGTGGTAAGCCAGTGGCAACGGGGATGTATTTTACTGTGTTGAGCGACGGGAATAAAATTATTGTACAGAAAATGCTGTTATTAAAATGATCTTTAATACCATTCGAACCTGGATCCCGGGTATTTTTCTAATATCTGTTCTGGTAGGGCAGGGAAACGTAACCCTAGTTGTCACAGGAAGTGTCCATGGCCAGCTGGATCCATGCGGTTGAAAGAAAAAACCATTAGGCGGTCTGTCTAGAAAATCCACATTCATTAGCCAAATGCGTCAGGAAGGGAATGATCCTATAATCCTTGACGCCGGAGATCTTTTTTTTACTACACCGGATCTTCATGATTCAAATCGTGTTTCAGAAAAATATCGTGCTGCTGTCATTCTAACCGGTTATGAAAAAATCGGATGTAACGCCATCAATGTAGGACAATATGAATTTGGTGGCGGAGAAAAGTTTTTATTAATAATGGCTGGCAGCACCCAAATTCCTTTTATTTCTGCGAATCTGATAGATACGCAAACAAATCAATTATTATTTAATCCATATATTATTATTGAACGGGAAGGATTAAAAATTGGTGTAATAGGCTTGACCAATTTATTGCCAGAAACAATAAAAAATATCCGGGCAGATGATTATATCACAGTGGGCAAGTCAATGATAAAAAAGCTCAAGAATAAGGTGGATATAGTTGTAATGCTGGTTAATGCAGGCCGAGGGGATCAAAAAATATTAACAAAGGAGTTTAAAGAAGCAAATCTAATTTTTACCAGTGGAAGTACCACATTAACACGTCCCATGATGAACCAACCAGAAAAAGGGCCTTATTTATTTTCAACAGGAAGAGAAAGCCGCTATTTAAATGTGACAGATATAAGCCTAAAGAACAAAACAGATCCAATTTTTAATATATCATTTTTAGAAGCAAGCCAGCAGTACAATCAAAGAAAACTGGATCGATTGCAAGATTCATTTCCAGATCAAACCTTAGAAGAAGCGTATAAAGGACAAGAAAACATTTTAAGTCTAATTGAAAAAAGCAGAAAAAACATTATTGATGCTGACATGCAAATGAAAGAAGCGGTAAATACATTATTTTATAAAAATGTGGCGCTAGACTCTAAAATAATAGATGACCAAGAAGTATTAGAGTTTGTTAATATATCTTTGGCTACATGTAATGAGTTGAAAAATTAAAATTTTTCAACTAAGTACAATGACTATTTTCGCAGCCAATATATAACAAATCCAGAAAGAAGTAGCGGGATCGCTTCCATGAGGTAATGGTTCGGTGTATAAATAAAAATAAACAGTGCGATGATGGTTGGTATAATGACCGTAATCCATGGTAAAACCATACCACCGGAGACTTTAAAGGGTCGATGTAAATCTGGTTTTGAATATCGTAGTGAAATAAAAACAAAAAATCCAATAATGTAGAGTGGAATGCTGATCCAGGTTCCTATAACGAGAAGATCCACAAAATTCATGCCCATGGTCATGACACTTAGAACGATTCCCTGGACGATTAGTGCGCCGATGGGTGTTCCATATTGGCTGCTGACTTTGGAAATAGATTTAGGCAAATGCTCATCATCAGAAATGGCTTTCAGTAAATGGGACATGAGAAGCATTTCACCATTAATGAGTCCAAAATTGGCTGTTTGTGCCGCAATACTGAACCACCAGGCAAAGGCAGTTCCACCCAAAGTGAGCGCCACCAGATTCAATTGCGCTTCATTCCATTGGGCCCAGTTTGGATCTACAGCGATGCCGATCATTAGCGGAATCACATAAGTAAAAACGGATAAGATTAATGTAATGACAAGAGCTTTGGGATAGTTGGTTTTTGGATTTTCTATTTCATCAGAAGCAGATGCCAGTCCACTGTAGCCCGAAAAATTCCATAGACCAAAGATTAATGCAAATACAATCGCTGTGGTTAAATCTGTTTCTGGGGGTAAATGTAAGGATGAATAAGTGGAAAGATCGATCATACCAATGCCAGTATAAATTAAAATAATCACGGGTAAAATCTGGATCCAATAAAGTGCATTGAACAGTGGCCCAACGAGATCTAAACCACGGATATTCAAAATAACCGAAAGCCAGATCACAGAAAGAGTCAAACCCCAGACTACAATAAACGGTGCATCGGGCCACATGAAAATGACAAAGTATTCTGCCAAAAGTGTGGGATAAAGCGCTGCATCAAACATCCAGGTGAGCCATTCCAGCCAACCCAGTTGGAATCCCCAATAGCGACCCCAGCTTTCTTTATACCATTGGTAAACGCCACCTTCCAAAGGCATGGCGCTAATGAGTTCACTATTTTGCAGGACACCGGGAATTCCCCAAAACACAGCCATGAATAGCAATCCAAAAATGGCAAGTGTGGGCCCGGATTGAGCAACCACTTCTTCAATGCCATAAGGTCCACCACAATAAATAACAAACATAGCAGATACGGTTGTCCAAAACCGCATTTTTGATTTTTTGGGTCTTCTAAACATATTTCTTGGCAGGAAATGTAACCTAATTCTTTTGGATATGTTTAGTGTTGATTTTATTCTGACACCATATTATGCATACACCTATTCCCAGGTAAAAACTTAATAGATTCATCCCGGTTGCGACATTTGTAAAATAATATTTATATTCCTCTCTATATTTTTGATGATATATGATTGAAAATCCACTGACAAATCTTTGGTATTATGATTCTTTGGCTCCCCATTCCGAGCTGGCCTGTAGCCTAGAGTCGTCTATCCCCTGGAACCCACCACTTTAAAGACTTCCCACATGCGGAATAACCCGCAACATTTCCCCATATTTGATTCAATTCCATTTTATGGGGCATAAATATATCTTAACAAATTCAAATATTAACATGGAGTGCATATGAGTTACTCAAGAGAAAAATCGCAGCCGATCTTTGATCGTGCTTTAAATGTATTGGTCAAAGGTGTCAGTTCAAATTTTCGTTACCTTGGCGATAATGAAACCCCTGTCATTGTAAAAGGGAAAGGCGCCAGCGTTTGGGATGCCGATAATAATGAATTCATTGATTACCGGTTAGGATGGGGTCCCATTATTTTGGGCCACGCTGATGATCGGGTAAATAGTGCTGTTGCAGAAGCAATCCAAAATGGAACCACCTTTGCAGCAACAACATCCCTGGAAGTTGAAACTGCTGAATTAGTGAAAAAAATGGTACCGAGCATGGAAAAATTACGTTTCACAAATACCGGAACAGAAGCAACTATGCACGCACTTAGAACCGCTCGAGGTTATACGAATAAAGAAAAATTCATCAAATTTGAAGGGCAATACCATGGTGCTCACGATTACGTTTTATTCAGTACAGCATCTTCACCAATTAGCGCCATGGGTGCCCGGAGATCTCCAGTCCCTGTACAAGTTGGTTCCGGAATTCCGGATAAAATCCGGGACTATGTTTATTGTCTGCCCTTTAATGATTTTGATGTAGTTGAAAGATGCGTCAAAGATCACCATGGCGAAATAGCCGCAATCATGGTAGAGCCATGTCTTGGAAATATAGCAGGAATTGAACCGCTGGAAGGATATTTGGCTCATTTGAAAAAATTGTGTGATGATTATAATATGGTCCTGATTTTTGATGAAGTAAAAACAGGATTCAGGTTGTCCAACGGTGGTGCCAGAGAGACCTATAGTGTTATACCCCATATTTCCACTTATGCAAAGAGTCTGGGGAATGGATTTCCTGTAGCAGCTTTTGGTGGTTCTGCTGAAGTGATGGATGTCCTTGGAGGCGGAAGTGTAACCCATGCAGGAACCTTTGGTGCCAATACAGTTAGCATGGCTGCAGCTAAAGCTGTACTAACAATTTTAGATGAATCACCTATTTTAGAAAATCTTGCAAAACGTGGAATGAGATTAAAAAATGGCCTGGATAAAGTTCTCACAGATGCAGAATTACCTCACCAAATGTCGGGTCACCCAAATCTTCAGGGCTTCTTACTAACGGAAAAAGAAGTAAAAGAAGTCAGAGATTTGGTACATCATGATGATGATATGTATGAGACTATTTGTACCAACATGTATAATCGAGGTGTCTGGATGGAAGATGATGCCCGGGAACCCTGGTTCATTTGTGATGCACACACAGATGAGATTATTGACGAAACGTTGAACAAATTTGAAGATTCCGTAAAAGAAGCCATTGCTTAAATTGTTAAAAATATAATAATGAAAACTGACAATTTTTGGTCGGACCAATTCCCCAGACCCAATGATCTCTTGGTGGCAAATGAATTACCAAGCCAAGTTGATGTCGCCATCATAGGAAGTGGATATACAGGACTAAACTGTGCCAGCGTTTTGGCTGAGGCAGGCAGGTCCGTAGCAGTAATGGATCAACACACCATCGGTTGGGGTGCAAGCTCTCGAAACGGTGGTATGGCAACACCGGGGCTTAAACAGGATATTTTCAAAATAAATAAAAGCTATGGGACAGATTATGCCCGGGAATTTTGGAAATCTTCGGTGGATGCAATAGATCTCCTTGAAACGATCATTCATGAAAATCAGATTGATTGTGATTGGGAACGAAACGGACATTGTGCTCTAGCTTACAAACAATCTCATTTTGATGAACTTCCTGAATATGTGAATTGGTTGAAAAAGGAAATGAATCATGAAAAAACAATCGTTCCAAAAGAAGAATTAAAAAGTGAGATAGGGACTCATGCTTATTTCGGAGGGCTCGCGGATGAATCCAGCGCTGGACTCCATCCAGCAAAATATGTTTATGGCTTGGCAAAAGCTGTTGCTGCCCGCGGTGTGATTTTATGCGAAAATTCAAAGGTTTCATCTATTCAAAAGGAGCCCAATGGATTTGAAGTAACGGCAGACCAGGGAACAATAATGGCCAAGGATGTTGTTATTGCAACAAACGGTTATACCGATATGTTGATTCCAAAATTGAAGCCGAAAGTATTCCCGGTTGGCAGTTATATTATTGTGAGTGAACCTCTCCCAAAGGATTTGCAGGATAGGCTTAGCCCCAAACGACGGATGTTTTATGATTCAAAAAATTTCTTGAATTATTTCCGGCTTACTCCGGACGGACGCATGCTATGGGGCGGCAGAAATGATTTAAGCACCAATTTGGATCTGAACGAAAGCGCATCCATTTTAAAGAAACAAGTTTGCACGGTTTTCCCAGAATTAAATGATGTTAAATTCACTCATTCCTGGACAGGAAAACTTGGAATCACCTTTGATTTGATGCCGCATATTGGACAGACCAATGGCATTCATTATGCATTAGGATATGGGGGACATGGTTTATCCATTGCCACTTATCTTGGAACAGAATTGGGATTGCTCATGACTGGACAAAAGGATCGCAGTCCTTATGAAGAAATTTCTCACCAAACGATGTTCTTCTACAAAAAAGATCCCTGGTTTCTCCCTTTCGCTGCAAAATATTTTCGTTTTTTAGATTGGATATCATGACACATGTATGAAGTAGCAACAATTGATTATATAATTATTAGTCTATATTTGCTGGGAATGGTAGGTGTTGGACTTTGGTTTGCAAAAAAACATTCTGATTTTGAAGATTTTTTTCTTGCGGGTCGGTCACTCACAACACCACTTTTAATCACGACTCTCATTTCTACCTATTATGGAATTGATGTCTTATTTGGTGATTCTCAATTAGGCTTTACCAATGGTGTTGTAGCTTGGTTTGCCTATGCTCGTCCTACATACGCATTCTTTTTAATAGCAGCATTCTTACTGGCCCACCGGTTAAAACAGGAAGACTTCAAAAGTCTTCCCGACATTTTAGATAAATATTATGGAAAAAAAACACGGTATGTCGGGGCCGTCACATCTTTTATTTATTCTCTCCCTGCTTTATCCCTTTATGGGTTTGGTATGTTGGGTGACGTTATTCTTGGTTGGGAACCTATCATGGGCATGGTGGTTTTGGGCGGCATTGCTTTAATCTATACTCTCACCGGTGGATTTTGGGCAGTTGCTCTCACGGACTCAATCCAGTTTGTCCTAATGTGTGTGGTCTTGGCTATGGCATTTCCTTTTGCTATGAATTTGATTGGTGGATTTGATTCTATGATCGAGGTATTGGAGCCCAGCTACTTTGATACCTTGGGAGATATGTCCATTTGGCTCATTATTATATATGCATCTACTGGACTATCGATTCTGGTCGAACCCACTTTTTACCAGCGGATTTTTGCTGCAAAATCTTATAAAAATGTGAGAAATGCCCTGGTGATTGGTATCTTCATTTGGGGTTCCTACGATTGGATAATTACCATTTTAGCCATGGCTGCAAAAGTGGCTGTTATCCAGGGGACATTGCCTGGTGATGTTGCACCCGATGCTGCCTTATTAACGATCATGGTGGCAGCGCTTCCAGCCGGTGCTTTAGGACTCTTTTTGGCTGGGGTTCTTTCAACCGAAATGTCCACATTGGATTCTTATTGTCTTGTTGCTGGCGGGAATGTTGCCTACGATATTTATAAACCAGCTTTTAAACCATCTGCTACCGATCAGGAATTGATCAAAACAACACGTCAGGGCATACTATTATCTTGGGTCTTGGGGTTTGCCATGGCTATTTCATTTGATCAAATGCTGGGCCTCTGGGTATTTTTGGCATCTATTTTAATATCAAGTGTACTTGCACCGATCCTGCTGGGAATGTATGTACCAAAATTTAGAAAACCGCTTGCAGGATTTTTGAGTGCAGGATTAGGATTAGTTTCAACCCTCATCCTGAATATTTATATCATGACGAATGGTGTATTTGATTTAGAAGAGGAAACTTATATTATTCATTGGTTTGGAATAGATTT
>CAZYLQ010000043.1:7147-9675 GCA_964648395.1 uncultured bacterium
GTGTATTTGATTTAGAAGAGGAAACTTATATTATTCATTGGTTTGGAATAGATTTTCTACAGGAATTTGTTATGTACATCACCGTTCCGATTTCACTCATTGGCTTTTTCGTAGGCGTATTTTTTGATACAGGAAACCGATCATGAGCCATTGGGAAATTTTTACCTGGATCACTGTTTTTATTCTGGGTTTTGGCTCGGTTGCTGTATTTGTATTATTTGTAAAAGATATAAAAGAGATATTGAAGAAATTTCATAAGGAGTAAAGGAATGAACACCCAAAACTATATTAACAATACCTGGTGTAATTCAGAATCAGGGAAAACATTCGATGTGGAAAATCCATTCACAGAAGAAATAATTGCAAAGGTTCCTGCTAGCGATGAAGCAGATATAAATAAAGCAGTCACAGCGGCGCAAAATGCATTCGGAGATTGGCGGCGGTTAACTGCAGGTGAGCGAAAGGATTATATGCGTACCATGGCAAATAAGTCTCGGGAGCACGCGGAAGAAATCGCAAAAACAATTTCATCCGAAATGGGAAAACCTTTTGATGATGCTATAAGCGAAATCGAAGATGTGGCAGAATATCTTGAGTATTATAGTGAAATGGCCCGTGATCATGTAGGCCGAATCGTTGCACCGGTGGTGGAAAAATCAATGTCATTAGTCCGCTATGAGCCTTATGGTGTGGTGGGCTGTATCATCCCTTGGAATTATCCTTTATCTCTTATGGGTTGGAAATTGGCACCTGCATTGGCAGCTGGAAATACCATCGTTATGAAACCCTCGGAAGTCACTTCTCTCTCCATATTGCATTGGATTGAAATTGCCGGTGGTAATATGCCAGCGGGCGTTATGAATGTTGTAACTGGTTTGGGTGGAGAAGCAGGTGAAGCATTGGTTAAACATCCCGATGTTCCCATTCTCACTTTTACAGGATCGGTTCGAACCGGGAAACGAATTGCGCGCTTAGCGGCAGATAATTTGAAAAAAGTATCTCTGGAATTAGGAGGTAAGGACCCGGTCATTGTCTGTGATGATGCCGATATTGAAGTGGCTGCAAAAGGATCTGCCTGGGGTGGTTTTTTAAATTCAGGGCAGGTTTGCACTTCCGTAGAACGGGTTTATGTTTTTGACAGTATTGCTGACAAATTCACGGAAGCACTTGTTGAAGAAGCCAAAAAAGTGAAACTTGGAGATCCATTTGCTATAGGGACAGATGTGGGTCCTATGTCATCCAAAATGCAGTTGTCTAATACAATCAATAAAGTAGGCCTAGCCAAAAAAGAAGGTGCCCGTGTGTTGACAGGTGGAAAACAATCGGATCAATTTGAAAAAGGATATTTTTATGAGCCTACCGTGTTTGATCAAGTTACGCCGAAAATGGAAATTATTATGGAAGAAGCGTTCAGCCCTGTAATACCGGTACAGCGAGTAAAATCTCTAGATGAAGCAATCACGATGTCCAATTCCACAAGATATGGACTGGGATGCTCTATTTTCACCCGGGATATTGAACGAGCATTGACGGCAGCAGATAACATTCAGGCTGGGACATTCTGTATTAATAGCCCCTTAATGGAAAATATGGCAGCACCTTTTGGCGGCATGAAGCAATCTGGTATTGGACGAGAACATGGGCTCGAAGCATTAGAAGAGTTCCGGGAAGCGAAACATATATTTATTGATTACGACCATTCTAACAAGGATTGGTGGTATGGAAATGAAGAATAAAAATTATTCTTCTCCGATATCCTCGTTCCAGACATCTGGGTTATTCTGGATATAATTTTCAAGCATGGTAATACATGTTTTAGAATTAAGGTCAATAATTTCAACACCAATTTCTTTTAACCAATCAACGCCGCCGGAAAAATTAACTGATTCACCCACAACAACTTTTTTTATATTGAATTGTCGAATTAGCCCGCTACAATACCAGCAGGGTGCCAGGGTTGTAACCATAATGCTATTGGAATAGGATCGTTGTCTACCTGCATTATGGAAAGCATCTGTTTCTCCATGTAGTGAAGGATCACTTTTCTGGATACGCCCGTTTCGGCCTTTTCCCAGCAAAGTCCCGTTCTCCAGAAAAAGAGCAGCGCCGATGGGAATTCCTCCTTCATCCAATCCTTCCTGGGCTTCTTGGATGGCAATATCTAGCATTTGTTTGTAATGAGAAAATTTGGCTGATTTCATTTCGTTTGTATGTTTAACTTTCTATGTATAATACAGAGAATGAATTCTATTCAAAACAAAAGAATAGAGCACAATATTCAAACTATTGCTTCTCGTAAAAAAATGAATAAAAGGTTTATATGAAAGAGACTCAAACTTCATTGCTATATAATATTGATGATATCCCCCCTTTAGGTGAAACACTTATTTTAGGGTTCCAACATTATTTAACTATGTTTGGTTCAACGGTTGCCATTCCCCTTTTATTGTCCCCGGCATTTGGCTTAGAGGACCCAATACAAAAAGGTTGGTTAATTGCTACTATGTTTTTTGTCAGTGGAATTACTA
>CAZYLQ010000043.1:9775-13433 GCA_964648395.1 uncultured bacterium
CCAATACAAAAAGGTTGGTTAATTGCTACTATGTTTTTTGTCAGTGGAATTACTACCTTACTTCAAACAACCTGGGGAAACCGTCTTCCCATTGTTCAAGGTGGAACCTTTTCCTTTTTAGCGCCGACATTTGCAATTTGTGGCATGGCTGCTTTAGCCAATGCCGGTTGGGAAGTTCGCATGCAGCATGTGCAAGGAGCCATTATCGCCGGTTCACTTGCTGAAATTGTTGTTGGAGCAAGTGGGTTGGTGGGTCGTTTATTACGATTTGTAGGCCCCATAACAATTGCACCAACCATTGCATTAATCGGTTTAGCATTATTCAAATTTGGCGCGCCGGAAGCAGGGCGCTATTGGCCCATTGGTGGCTTAACGATTTTCTTGATAATTCTTTTCAGCCAATATCTCCGTGGCAAACACCGTACGTTTGAACTTTATCCTATTCTACTTGCAATAGTGACCGCCTGGGCTGTGTCAGCTATTTTCACAGCTTTAGGCATTTTTCCTGCAGGACACCCCGCATACACAAGTTTGGCAAACGTGAAAGACGCACAGTGGTTTCGGATTCCTTATCCTTTTCAGTGGGGATTCCCACAGTTTGGTGCTGCAGCAATTGTTGGCATGGTGGCTGGATATATAGCATCCATAGTGGAATCAATCGGGGATTATTATGCATGTGCCCGACTCTCCGGAGCGCCCGTTCCTGATAAGGAAACAATAAATAGAGGCATCACATTTGAAGGAATTGGGTGTTTAATAGCAGGGATATTTGGTTCAGGAAACGGCACCACTTCCTATAGTGAAAATATTGGGGCAATCGGTTTAACCCGTGTTGGATCACGTAGGGTTGTTCAGGCGGGAGCTATTATAATGATATTGTTAGGGACTGTTTCTAAATTTGGTGCATTGTTTACAACAATTCCCCAACCCATTGTAGGTGGAATGTATTGTGCAATGTTCGGCATGATTGCGGCTGTTGGTCTATCCAATCTGCAATTTGTTGACCTTAATTCTACACGAAATTTATTTATTCTGGGCTTTGCATTTTTTATGGGTTTATCTGTTCCAGAATATTTTAGTCAGCACCCCATGGCGTTTGAACCTAGTTGGCTGGCCAATATTTTAAATACACTGGGAAGCACTGGGATGGCAGTGGGTGCATTTTCTGCATTAATACTGGATAATACAATTCCAGGGACGGACGAAGAAAGAGGATTAAAAGCTTGGGGAAATAGCACCCAAAGTGTGTAGAATTTTTAATGATTCGTAAATAAGGAATAATACGATGTCTGTTCTAATTAAAAATGGCCGTGTCATTACAGCAGTTGATGACTATTTTGCTGACATATTTATTAAAAATGAAACAGTAACCCTTATAGGGGAGAAACTGGATATAGAAGCAGACGAAGTCATTGATGCTTCTGGGAAATACCTAATCCCCGGTGGATTAGATCCACATACCCACTTAGATATGCCGTTTGGGGGCACCACGTCTGCAGACGATTTTGAAACTGGAACACGTGCTGCAGCCCATGGTGGAACAACAACACTTATTGATTTTGCTATTCAATCCAAAGGGCATTCAACGCTGGAAGCATTAGATACATGGCATGCAAAAGCAGATGGAAAAACAGCCATCGATTATGGGTTTCATATGATTGTGACCGATCTAGAAGATAATCGTGTACATGAAATGAAAATGTTGGCTGATGCTGGTGTTACTTCTTACAAGTTATTTATGGCTTATCCAGGCGTGTTATACGTAGATGATGGGACCATTTATCGAGCTATGCGCAAAGCAGGAGAAGATGGCACCGTTGTTTGTATGCATGCAGAAAATGGAATTGTTATTGATGAAATTGTAAAGCAGGCTCTGGCAGAGGGGAAGACAGAACCAAAATATCATGCCATTACACGGCCAACTCGAATGGAAGCAGAAGGCGTTCATCGCGCCATTTCAATTGCAGAAGTTGCGCAAGTTCCAATCTACATTGTTCACTTATCATCTTCCGATGCTTTAGAACAAGTTATGCTTGCTCGCAACCGAGGGGTCCATGCCTTTGCTGAAACATGCCCACAATATCTATTTTTAGATGATTCTTATTATGATCAAGAAGGATTTGAAGGCGCTAAATATGTTATGACACCGGCACTTCGAGAAAAATGGAATCAGGATGAATTATGGAAAGGATTAAAATTTGGTGACCTTCAGTCTATCGCCACAGATCATTGCCCATTCTGTTTCAAGGATCAAAAAATGTTGGGAATTGATGATTTTTCGAAAATCCCAAATGGGGGACCCGGCGTAGAGAATCGTATGAGCCTTGTTTTTAATGGCGGAGTGAATTCAGGAAGAATTTCTTTAAATAAATTTGTTGAATTAACATCGACTGCTGCCGCAAAAACATTTGGGCTTTTCCCCAAAAAAGGAACCATTGCTGTGGGTAGCGATGCGGATATTGTTATTTTTGATCCGAATCGAAAAGAAACAATCAGTGTGAACAATACGTGTACCCATCATATGAATGTAGATTACAATGCCTATGAAGGATTTGAAGTAACAGGATTTACGGAAACCGTTCTTTCCAGAGGAAAGGTGATCATAGATAATTGTGAATACGTAGGCAAGAAAGGTGATGGACACTTTT
This sequence comes from uncultured bacterium, assembly GCA_964648395.1. Lineage (GTDB taxonomy): Bacteria > Fidelibacterota > Marinisomatia > Marinisomatales > UBA1611. The sequence continues at coordinate 12,424 of CAZYLQ010000043.1, forward strand.
TAAAACGCGGCCTTTATGGTGGTATGAAATAATAAACTTTAAGGAGAAATCTAATGCCTAGAAATATTAAATCCGGTTTGATTCAGATGAGCCTTCCTATGACGGAAGGAGAAGGAACAATTACAGAGATTATGGATGCAATGGTTCAAAAACATATTCCATTGATTGAAGATGCAGGTAAACAGGGTGTCCAAATCTTATGTTTGCAAGAAATATTCAGTACACCTTATTTCTGTCCAGGACAAGATAATGCATGGTATGCTTCTGCAGAAACCATTCCTGGTCCCACTACTGAACAAATGCAAGAATATGCAAAAAAATATAATATGGTTATTATTGTACCGATTTATGAAAAAGAGCAAGCTGGTGTATTATATAACACAGCAGCAGTCATTGATGCGGATGGAACCTATTTGGGGAAATACCGGAAAAACCATATCCCTCATACCTCTGGATTTTGGGAAAAATATTTTTTCAAACCTGGCAATTTGGGTTACCCTGTTTTTGAAACAAAATATGCGAAAGTGGGTGTCTATATTTGTTATGATAGACATTTCCCAGATGGGGCAAGGTGTCTTGGGCTGAATGGTGCAGAAATTGTCTATAATCCATCTGCAACAGTTGCTGGTCTAAGTGAATACTTATGGAAATTAGAACAACCGGCCCATGCTGCTGCCAATGGATATTTTATGGGCTGTATCAATCGAGTTGGAACAGAAAAACCTTGGAACTTGGGTGAATTTTACGGCACATCTTATTTCGTAAATCCAAGGGGGCAAATTATTGTAGAAGCATCAAGAGATAATGATGAATTGTTAGTTGCCGAATTTGATCTGGATATGATTGATGAAGTAAGATCAACTTGGCAATTTTTTCGTGACCGACGCCCGGAGACCTATGATAAATTGGTTGAACTTTAAAACAAATTAATTTAAAGAGAAGTTTATGGCAGATATAAGCATAGAAGTAAACGGCATTAGATTTCCCAACCCATTTGTGATTGGGTCAGG
>CAZYLQ010000044.1:0-3099 GCA_964648395.1 uncultured bacterium
AGCCTTCCTCCGAAAATATTTTGGTTTGGGCATGGAATGAGATTGCCCCAAGGATAGAACAGGGTATACTCCATCGGCTTCGACTAGTTGAGACACATTCAATTCATACCGATTACTATGGGCCAGAGAAAAATGAAATTTAAAGATAGATTTTATTTAATCTTGGTCGCAATTTTTATCGCATCGCTCGTAACCTGTAACCTTATTGCAAATAAATTTGTAACTATTGACCTAGGATTCAAAGTGTTCATAGTCTCTGCAGGTATACTACCATATCCACTCACTTTTTTAGTTACTGATCTTCTTTCTGAGCTTTATGGGCAAAAAAAAGCTAACCTAGTAGTTTTTACAGGTTTTATTGCTTCATTATTTGTATTGGTTTTTTTATGGTTGGGAGGTCAGTTCAATGCAATCCCAGAATCAATAGTTGACAATAATACGTATAACATAGTTTTTCAAAATGCCTGGCGTCTTATAGCTGCATCGATGATAGCATATTTATTTGCACAATTTATTGATGTGAAAATTTTTCATTTTTGGAAGAGATTAACAAAAGGGAAACACCTTTGGCTAAGAAATAATGGCTCTACAATAGCATCTCAATTAGTTGATACAACATTAGTGATAGGTATATTGTTTATTGGTGTTTGGGATGCAAACCAAATATTTTCGGCAATAATAGATGGTTGGTTATTTAAAATGTTAATGGCGTTAATTGATACACCTATCATTTACGCATTGATATACTTTTTAAAAGGTAAAATAGATATTGCACCGTATGAAGAAGGATTAGACTAATGAAGAATTACGATAAACTGAAAAAACTCACCTTATCTTTATTAGAAGAGATTGGTGAAGACCCAGCGCGAGAAGGATTAATCAAAACGCCAGCACGGGTGGCAAAAGCCTGGGAATTTTTTTCCAAAGGATATGATGAAAGTCTGGATGAAGTTATCAATGAAGCGGTTTTTCATGAAGATGCAAAGGATATGGTCATTGTACGGGATGTGGAATTTTTCTCGTTATGTGAACACCACTTGCTTCCTTTTTTTGGGAAAGTCCATGTTGGATATATACCAAATGGAAAGGTGATTGGCCTGTCAAAGATTCCCCGGATCATTGATATGTTTTCTCGAAGACTCCAAGTTCAGGAGCGGTTGACCCATCAAATTGCAGAAGCACTCCAGGATGTGTTGAATCCTATCGGGGTTGCCGTTGTCATGGAGGGTGTCCACATGTGCATGCAAATGAGAGGTGTGGAAAAACAAAACAGTTTTGCTTCAACAAGTTCGATGCTGGGTCAGTTTAGAAAATCTGCAGAAACAAGAACAGAATTTTTAAGCATCATCAGCAAATGAGTATAGCCTCAACACCGGAACCGCCTTACTATGCCGTCATTTTTACGTCCCAACATACGAATGTGAATTGGGAAGAATATGAAGCAACCTCGGCCAAAATGGTAGAATTAGCTCAAGAGATGCCCGGATTTCTGGGTGTTGAATCAGTCCGAAATGAAGACGGGTTTGGCATTACATCAGTCTATTGGAAAGATAATGAGTCCATAGATTCTTGGCGGAATCATGGGGAACATAAGAAAGCGAAAAAGCGCGGCCGCGCTTTTTGGTACGAGAAATATTTTTTACGCATTGCAAAGGTAGAAAAGGATTATGGCAAAATTTGATTTAGCTATTTTGGGCGGTGGCCCCGGTGGCTACGTTGCAGCAATCCGAGGCGCCCAGCTCGGACTCAAAACCTGTGTGATTGACCAAGATAAATTGGGCGGGATTTGCCTGAATTGGGGTTGTATCCCCACAAAGGCGCTTTTAAAAAACGCGGAAGTGTATCATTATATCAAAAACGCTGATACCTATGGTATCAATGTGGGAAAAGTGTCCGTTGATTTTAAAAAGAACATCAAGCGCAGCCGGGATGTGTCCAATCGTTTAAGCAAGGGTATTGAATTCCTGATTAAAAAGAATAAGATCACCTATATCCAAGGAACGGGGAAACTCACTTCTAAAACATCTCTTGAAGTGAAAAATAAACAAAAGACAGACACCATTGAAGCGGATAAAATCATACTTGCAACAGGTGCTAGGCCTAAATCATTTCCTGGGATGGAATTTGACGGGAATCGCGTCATTAGTTTCAAAGAAGCCATGATCCTTGATTCTCCGCCGAAAAAAATGATCATTATCGGTTCCGGTGCCATCGGCAGCGAATTTGCATATTACTATAATGAATTCGGCACGGAAGTACATATGATCGAAATGCTGGATAGGATTCTTCCAATTGAAGATGCTGACGTTTCTAAAGAAGTGGAAAAAAGTTTTAAAAAATCCAATATTAAAATTTCAAAAGGAACAAAAGTTTCTAAAATTGAAAGTTTGAAAACGAAAGTAAAAGTTCACACCGAGAGAAACGGGAAAGAAAAAATATTGGAAGGGGATGTGGCGTTATTGGCAGTGGGCGTTACAGGAAATATTGAATACCTTGGACTGGAAGAATTGGGAATTGAAACAAATGTTGGTACCATTAACATTAACGAATTTAATCAAACCAATATTTCGAATATTTTTGCGATTGGTGACGTGTCCGGGCCACCTTGGCTGGCACATGTTGCATCTGCACAGGGACATGTTGCAGCGGATTATATCAGCGGTCATTTACCCAAACCGTTGGATTATTCTAATATTCCCAGCTGTACCTATTGTCAACCACAAGTTGGCTCATTAGGAATGACAGAAGCTCAGGCGAAGGATGCGGGGTATGATGTGAAGGTTGGCAAATTCTTATTCCAGGCCAGTGGCAAGGCCATGGCAGTTGGGGATACGACCGGGTTTGTGAAATTGGTATTTGACGGAAAATATGGTGAATTGCTCGGCGCCCATATTGTGGGTTCTGAAGCTACTGAACTCATTGCGGAATTGTGTGTGGCTAAATCTCTAGAAACAACCTGGGAAGAAATTGCAATGACGATTCATGCTCATCCAACATTATCTGAAGCAATAATGGAAGCGGCACTGGATGCTTTTGGATCGGCAATACACCAATAAATATGATTGAAACACAAACAGATCAAATCCTTGTTCAAAACAT
>CAZYLQ010000044.1:3199-13312 GCA_964648395.1 uncultured bacterium
TGTCCAATTATAAAAAAAGTGTGAGCTGGTACATGCGGACTTTGGAGCAAGTTTTGATTGATACTTTAATTGAATTCAAAATTATTGCACAACGAAATGATGGCTTGACAGGTGTTTGGGTTGGAGATGAAAAAATTGCAGCACTTGGTGTTCGAATCAGTCGTTGGGTGACTATGCACGGTTTTGCCCTGAATGTAAATCCCGATCTTTCATTTTATGATGGCATCATCCCCTGTGGCATTTTTGATTATGGTGTTACGTCCATGGAGCAATTATTGGGGGAAACGCAAAATAATGACAATGTCAAAAATATGGTGATTGAAAAATTCAATAAATATTTTATAAAAGGAGAGTGCTAGTGGCTCGACTCCACGGATTTACAAAAAAACGGGTTTTAGAGATTTATAAGACCATGGTTCTTTCTCGGGAATTGGATACTAAAATGATGATTATGTTGAAGCAAGGTAAAGCATTTTTTCATATGGGTTGTTCTGGTCATGAAGCTTCGCAAATGGCAGCGGCAGTTGCCATTAGGCGTGGGGTAGATTGGTCTTATCCCTACTATCGTGATGGTGCTTATTGTTTAGGATTAGGGATGACGTCGAAGGCGCAACTGCTGGGATTTCTGGCGCGGGAAGCAGATCCTAACTCAGGTGGTCGTCAAATGCCACAGCATTATAGTGATAGACAATTGAGAATTGTGAGCCAATCGAGTCCAACGGGAACACAATATCTACAGGCGGTAGGATGCGCTCTGGCTCGCCGAATGGAAAAAACAAAAGACGTTGTTTATGTATCTTCAGGTGAAGGGACCACAAGTCAGGGAGATTTTCATGAGGCATTGAATTGGGCCAGCAATGCAAAAGCACCTGTCATTTTTCATATTCAGGATAATGAGTATGCTATCTCTACTCACAAATCCGAGCAAAGCGCAAGCTCGGTTTTTTCCATGGCTTCGGGTTATAAAAATTTATCACGTTATGAAGTGAACGGGACAAATTTCTTTGAAAGCAATTTAGCATTTAAACAAGCAATTGACCGGGCACGTAAAGGGAAAGGCCCTTCTGTTATTGTTTCAAATGTTGTTCGACTATTACCTCATTCCAGTTCAGATGATCAGCGAAAATACAGAACCCCGGAAGAACTGGAAGAAAACAGAAAACGCGACCCTTTAACCATTCTTGAAGATCAATGTATCCAAGAAAAAATGTTTTCTCCCCAAGATTTTGAAAAGATTCGAGACCAAATTTCTAAGCAAGTTGATGAGGAATCAAAATGGGCAGAATCCCAAGAACACCCCGATGTGGATAAAGCATTAGACCACATATACAGTCATAAAGTGTCTATGGATGAGCCAGATTTAAACCCTATGGGGAATAAGGTGGTTATAGTTGATGCAGTTAACCACGCATTAAGAGAAGAAATGGCTCGGAATGATAAAATGGTAATTTATGGTCAAGATATTGCCGATCCAAAAGGGGGTGTATTCACGGCAACAAAAGGGTTGTCGGACACTTTTGGAAAGGATCGTGTATTTAATTCACCCTTAGCAGAATCGTCCATAATCGGTACGGCGATTGGCATGGCAGTCACGGGATATAAACCGGTGGTTGAGATTCAATTCGGTGATTATATCTGGACAGCCATGATGCAAATTCAAAATGAATTGATTACTATGCGTTATCGATCCAATAATGAATGGAGTTGCCCGGTTGTCATCCGAATTCCCGTAGGCGGATACATTCATGGTGGACCTTACCATAGCCAATCCATCGATAGTTATTTTTTCCATATGCCAGGGGTCTGGGTGGCATATCCGTCCAATGCCGCCGATGCCAAAGGATTATTAAAAGCGGCTTGCCGAATGGATGATCCAGTGATGATTTTTGAGCATAAAGGTCTTTATCGCCAAGGATATGCATCATCCCCTGAACCAGATAATAATTATATTTTACCCTTTGGGAAAGCAAAGTTGATTCAAGATGGAGACGAATTAACAATCGTTACTTGGGGGGCTATGGTTCAAAAATGCATTGAAGCGATTAAAATAAGCGAAATCGACCAAGGGCAAATTGATTTGATTGATATTCGAACACTTAACCCAATTGATTGGGATACCATTTATAGCTCCATTATGAAAACTGGAAAATTATTGATTGTTCATGAAGACACATTAACAGGTGGAGTGGGTGCAGAAATTGCAGCAAAAGTTTCTCAAGATCTATTTGAAAATCTGGATGGTCCAATAAAGAGAGTCGCTGCCAAGGATTGTCATATACCGTATAGTGCGGTACTTGAAATTGAAATTCTGCCACAAACAGATCAAATTATTAAAGCGTTAAATAATTTAATGGAGTATTAATGTTAGTAGATGTAGTAATGCCAAAGATGGGTGAATCGATCACTGAAGGAACGATTCTTGAATGGCGTAAAAAGGTGGGCGATCCTGTTGAAAAGGATGAATTATTTCTTGAAATTGGAACAGATAAAGTTGATTCGGAAATTCCTAGTTTGGAAGCCGGGATTATTGTAGAAATATTGGCGCTAGAAAATGATGTGGTTGATGTTGGAACTGTCATTGCCAGGATCGAAACGGATGAAAGTTTAGTTGATATTTCACCACCATCAAAAAAACCGATGAAAGTACCGGAACGTATAAATAAACCCATTAAAGTGGAACAACCACCATCAAGAAAAAAGAAAACAGTTAATTCGGCGGAATCACAGAATGGCAAGAAATTTTATACACCTGTCGTATTAAAAATAGCATCACAGGAAGATATCCCATTGAACGAACTGGAACAAATATCAGGATCAGGACGTGGTGGGCGTGTGACCAAAAAAGATGTACTAAATTACATTGAAAACTATACGACTATACAACCACAAGGCGTGGAGCAAACTTCAACTTCTTCACCTGATCCGCTTGCTAATTCATCTTTTCTGCCTGGGCGAACAGAAGAAATGCATCACATGCGAAAACTCATTGCAGATCATATGAAGAAAAGTATTGAAACATCAGCTCATGTATATGTGATGACTGAAGTGGATATGACATCCATTGTGGATTTTGTTAATGAAAATGAAAATGCTTTTTTGTCGAGAGAAGGGTATAAACTGACTTACACACCTTTTATGGTTGATGCTGTTGTAAAAGCGCTTCAAGATTTTCCTGAAATGAATTCATCCCTTTTGGGAACGTCTGTTACCTATCATAAAAATATTAATATAGGACTCGCGGTTTCCATTGAAAATGGGCTCATGGTTCCAGCCATGTTTAATTGTGAAGAAAAGAATTTCTTGGGATTATGTAGGACCGTAAATGATGTAGCAAATCGAACACGAAATAAACAAATTTCTGCTGATGAATTAACAGGATCCACATTTACAATTTCAAATTTTGGTGTATTTGGTGTAACAATCGGAACACCTATCATTAATCAACCCAATGTGGGAATTTTAGGAGTTGGCGCCATTAAGAAACAAGCTGTTGTTGTGGAATCTCCCCAAGGTGATGCCATAGCGATTCGAAGTATGATGATGTTATCTCTTGGATTTGATCATCGTCTCATTGATGGTGCCGGTGGTGCAAAATTTATAGAACGGATTCGGCATTATTTAGTAACAATGGACTTGAGACAGGTTCTTTAATGCCTATTGATCACGTATTAAAACTCTATTCTGAAACGATCCAGTCTCCTTATCTCCATTATGGTTTTTGGGATCACCCGGAGTCTGTTGATTTAGATAAAGTCACGTTGCAAGAAATAAAAGATGCCCAGAATCGATACATTGAACATTTAGCTTCATTTATTCCTGAAGATGTTAAATCTATTTTAGATGTGGGATGCGGTATTGGCGGTAACGCAGATTATCTTCAGAAAATGGGATATTTAGTGGAAGCTCTATCTCCGGATGAATTTCAAAAATCAGTTATTGCAGAAAAGTTTGATGAGGCTATGACATTTCATCATTGCAAATTTGAAAAATTTAATCCTTTAAATGAATATGACCTTATTTTAGAGAGTGAAAGTGCCTGTTATATAAAAATAGATCATGGATTTGAAAAAGCACGGGAGGCACTAAAATCTGATGGATATTTATTAGTTTCGGATTATTTTGTTTATTTTAGAGATGGAACTAAAAATCTCCATTTAAAGTCATCTCATGATAAAGAAAAATATCTTAATAGCGCTAGAGCACATGGATTTGAATTGATTCGAGAATTTGATCAGACTGAAAACACCATGCCAACGTTGGACTATGGTAAATACTTCATTGGTAGATTTATTAATCCAGCCATGGAATATGGAATATATTCTTCAAGAAAGAATTACCCCAAAACTGCAGCAATAATAGAGAAATTGATTGCACCAAAAATTGAATCAAAATTGAATCAATTGGAGTTGATTGACAGTGATCAATTCAGAAAGTATCGCCAGTATATGATTTACTTATTTCAAAAGAAAGATGTCTGAAATAATAAAAAAATCGTTAAAACCTAAAATTCGTCTTCAAATAACGGATGGGTACAAATTTGTAAACGATGTTGTTCAATCCAATAAACTCAACACCGTTTGTGAAGAAGCACGGTGTCCGAATATTTATGAATGCTGGGATCGACGTACCGCTACAATTATGATTCTGGGTGATATTTGTACTCGTGCCTGTGGATTCTGTTCTGTAAAAACGGGGAAACCAGTTTATGATGATCCTATGGAGCCTTTTCGCACAGCCATGGCTGTTAAAAAAATGAATTTAAGACATGTGGTTATCACCTCAGTAGATCGAGATGATTTGAAAAATGATTATGGTGCATCCATTTGGGCTGAAACTATTCGCCAGATACATAACCATGTAAAAAATTGTACGGTGGAGGTTCTGACACCTGATTTTAAAGGTCATGAACCATCTTTAGAGAAGGTCTTTAATGAGAAACCAGAAATATTTGGTCATAATGTGGAGTGTATTGAGCGCATCAGCAAGCAGGTTCGGAGTCAGGCAGTATGGCATCGAAGTTTGGATGTTTTACGATTATCGGCGACAAAGGGACTTCGGACAAAAACGGGTATGATGGTTGGATTGGGTGAGTCTTTTGATGAAGTGGTAAAAACAATGAACCAAATTTTAGACACTGGTGTAACAATATTTACAATTGGACAATATTTGCAACCATCAAAAAAACATTTACCTGTAGTTAGATATGTTAAAGAACAGGAATTTAAAGATTATAAACAAATTGGATTGGATTTAGGCTTTGACGTGGTAGAGTCGGGTCCTTTAGTACGAAGTTCATACCATGCAGACGAACAAGCTAGAATTGCCATGGAGATAAAATGAGACCAAAAATAATCATTATATCTTTTACAGTAATAATTGGAACTGTATTGAGTTTTTATATCGTGGGACAGGAGTCCAAAGGTGCAAATGAGATTGGCTCACAAGTTGCTCAAAATCCCGGACCTGTGGTTCAAGTTAATAATCGCGGAAAACCAATGGTTAATTTAAAACCAGATTACATTCAAATTGGCCGGTTACAGGTGAAAGCGCCAAAAGATTGGGAAAAAGAACAACCATCCAGTTCAATGCGGATTGCCCAATTTAGGTTGCCCGGAAATGATGGTGATGGAGAGTTAGTTATTTTTTCAGGTATAGGTGGCAGTATAGATGCTAACCTTAATCGGTGGTATGGCCAATTTAAGAGCGAGACTGAAAACTCAGTTTCTGAATCTGCGATACGATCAAATAGCCAAATAAAGGATATGGATGTAACCTTTTCATACGTCGAAGGAACATATTTAAAATCGTCCATGGGTATGGGCGGGACAAAGACAGAAATGCCTAATTATGCGCTATTGGCAGCCATTGTGGCAACACCTGACGGACTATATTATTTTAAAGGAACCGGTCCAAAATCCACAATGGATTCTCACAAAGTAAATTTTGAAATATTTATTCGCAGTATTATGCCATTATAATAGTGCGCCATTTCAACAGACTATATAGAATTGTGCCGTCGAAACATCAGGAGAACAAAAATGGCATGATACTTGTAACTTAAAGGAATAGAATTTTTGTCCAAAGGACAACCATGAACGAAAAATTAACAGATAAACAAATCGAAGATTTCAATATAAAGGGTGCGGACGAATATCCCGTGATGCCATTGCGTAATACGGTGTTGTTCCCCCAGCAAGTAATCCCAATTTATATCGGTAGGGAAAGAAGTTTAAAACTCATTAACGACTTGGATCCAAAAAAACGATATATCGTGGTGGTAGCGCAAGAAGATGGGTCTATTGAGGATCCTAAATCTTCAGACCTTTACGCATACGGCACCCTTGCCCAAGTATTGAAAGTGTTTGATATGCCGGATAATAGTAAATCTGCTATTGTTCAAGGTATTTCAAGAGTGAAAATATTAGACTACACGAACCAAGAACCATATTTTTCTGCCGCTGTTGAATCCATGGAGGACGAACCAATAACAGATGGCTTGGAAGTGGATGCGTTGGCAGCAAATTTGAGACAAGCATTTGATGAATTGATGAAAGTGGCGCCCAATCTTACCGAAGAGCATTCTGGGATGTTGAAAAACATTCAAAAACCCAATCGCCTGACAGATCGTGCTATTTCTGTAATCACGATATCAAACCAGGAAAAGCAGGAAATCTTGGAAGAACTCAATGTGAAAAAACGGATTGAAAAAGCGCTGAATTTGATTTCCCGGGAAATTCAGCGAATCAAATTGGGTGAAGAGATACAATCAGAGGTCCATGATGAGATCACTAAAACCCAGCGAGAGTATTATTTGCGTGAGCAAATGAAAGCAATTAAAAAAGAATTAGGCGAAGATGAAGGGTCCGTTGAAACCAAGGAATTAGAAGACAAATTGAAAGCAGCCAAAATGCCGGAAGATGCAGAAAAAGTGGCCATGAAGGAATTAGATCGTTTATCGAGAATTCCGACCCAATCTCCTGAATATAACGTCTCTAGAACCTATATCGAATGGTTATCTGATTTACCATGGAGCGAGTCCACCGATGATAGGATCGATTTGAAAGAAGCTATGAAAATATTAGATGACGACCATTATGGATTGGACAAAGTTAAAGAGCGGATTATCGAGTATTTGGCGGTTCGGAATTTGAAACAAAAAAAAGACCCAGATGGTAGAGTTAGAGGCCCCATCCTTTGTTTTGGTGGCCCTCCCGGTGTTGGAAAAACATCTCTAGGTAAATCAATCGCACGAGCAATGGGCCGTGAATTTGTGCGATTATCTCTTGGCGGTGTTAGAGACGAAGCCGAAATCCGAGGTCACCGCAGAACCTATATTGGTGCTTTACCTGGACGAATTATTCAAAGCATCAAAAAAGCTGGGACAAATAATCCGGTTTTCATGTTGGATGAAATTGATAAACTTGGGGCAGATTTTCGTGGAGATCCATCTTCTGCTTTGTTGGAAGTATTGGACCCTGAACAGAATCATTCCTTCAGTGATCACTATTTGGAGGTAGATTTTGACCTGAGCAATGTTATGTTTATTTCTACTGCAAACTATCAGGATGCCATACCACCTGCTCTTAGAGATAGAATGGAAATTCTTGAGTTTACCGGTTATATTGAAGATGAAAAAGTTCAGATCGCCAAACGTCATATTCTTCCAAAACAAGTTAAAGAAAATGGTCTCACGAAAGAACAAGTCACTTTTGATGCTGGATCTGTAAAAGAATTGATCCGCTCATATACTCGAGAAGCAGGTGTTCGTAATCTGGAGCGTGAAATTGCAAATGTTTTGCGAAAAGTAGCCAGAGAATTGGTGGAAGAAGAAACAAAAAAGACAAAGATTACCAAAGCAAAAGTAGGTGAATATCTTGGTGCGCCCCGATTTCATTCCGAACTAGCAGAGCGCACCACCAAACCGGGTGTGGTTACGGGATTGGCATGGACAGCTGCTGGCGGAGATATTTTGTTTGTAGAATCAACTAAAATGAAAGGGAAAGGTCGATTGACACTCACAGGGCAACTTGGTGATGTGATGAAGGAATCTGCTACTGCAGGGCTAACTTTTGTTCGTTCCCATGCCGAAGAATTTGGGCTTGATTCGGATTTCAATGAAAATACCGATATTCATATCCATGTCCCAGCTGGGGCCATCCCGAAAGATGGGCCATCTGCTGGTGTGAGTATGGTTACGTCTCTTGTTTCACTTTTGTCTGGAATTCCGGTAAAGGAAAAAGTAGCCATGACAGGTGAGATCACCTTACGTGGAAATGTACTTCCCATTGGAGGCGTAAAGGAGAAAGTTACTGCAGCCCACCGTTCAGGGATTAAAGAAGTGATCTTGCCAGATCATAACCGAAAAGATCTTGAAGATGTCCCTAAACACGTGGCAAAAGATTTAAAATTTCATTTTGCAAAAGAGATTAATGATGTGCTTAAAGTAGCTTTAGCCGGTGTTTTAAAACCCGGAAAAAAATCTAATAAACCCAAATAGTAATATTTAATTTTACAAGCTTAAAGAAAGGGCGATTAGCTCAGTTGGTTAGAGCACTGCGTTTACACCGCAGGTGTCGGGAGTTCGAATCTCTCATCGCCCACTATGCCTTACTGCAACAAAGGCCTAGCTAAACAAGTTAAACCTTTGTAGTCTTCCTCTAGAATTGAATAAAAGGCCATCCGTCAACCGGCGAGTGGCCTTTTATTTTACGAATATTTATGGAAAATATCCTTTACTGGTTTTTAACATTGCTGGTATTAGGTTCCAATTCATTATTATGTCAACAAATTAAGAAAAACCATCATAGAGAAAAATAAAATGCGAAATTCAAGAATCTCTAAACAAGTGTGTATTTTCCTTAGCTGGGTGTCATTTGCGTTTCCCCAAATCGAATTTGATGTGCATTGGACACCTTATGTCACCTATTATTTAAGCATGGTAGACATTAATACAGGTGAATCCAATATGCCCATTTTTATATCTGAATTGAGTCGCGAATCCGGTGCTCCGGATTCGATTGGTGTGGATATTGAATTTGAAATAATCATTGATTCAGATGCCTTGGGTGTTGTTTATGAAACATTAGTGAAAGTTGAAACAACCCAACCTCTTATTCTGTCTGCTCCGATTCATTTATCTAATATGGATTTGAATTTAACTACTGATCAGATTTTTGATGACCAGGGCAATCCAGTTGCACTGCACCTTGATATAACTGAACAACTTGATATGGAGCAGGCTGAGCAAATGTTCAGTGCCATTGTCCAAACTGGGCAATTACCTGATGGAGTTTACACGTTTCGGGTTGTAGCAACTTCTGAAAATGGTGAGCAAATTGTTAAGGAAGATGTTTTAAATATTTCTAATCCCGCTTCACTTCAACTAGTTTCTCCTGGAGGTATTTTATCTGATACAACCATTAACGAAGTGTACACATTCTATCCCGTTTTACAGTGGGAATCCGACCCATGTAATTATATTGATCCGATGACAGGAGAGAGCGGATGTGAATATTTTATCCGTGTGGCTGAATTCAAATCACAGGAACATTCATCCATGGATCAGGCTATTGAATCGGTGACTCGATTACCATTGGATCAATCCTTGGGATTTGAACCTGTTGGGTTTGGTGTGACCACATTCCAATATCCTACAGATGGTGGAGATCTTGAAGCTGGGAAAGTCTATGTTTGGCAGATTCGCAAAGATATAGTTACTACAGTTGGGACTGAGCAATTAATAAGCAATATAATGGCCTTTAAAGTAAAAGATTTCACATCAACCGAAAGTGATGATTCCGATTCAGAAGACACAAGTCCTGCTGGGATGGTATTACGGGCTCTCATAGGTGATGAATTAGCAAGTAGTATTTTTGGAACAGGTGGCGAGGCAGGAGGGATGTTCGCTAATGGCCATATTACTTTAAATGGTGAAAATGTGGATGTTTCATTTGTACAATCTCTAGTTTCCATGGGTGTTGCAACAGAAGATGAAGATGGGAGTGAAAATTATCGACCCATTGAGATTATTGCAGTGGAGGTATCGGAATGAAACGAATTCTTATTCTTTGTTTATTTTTATGTTCGATTTTAACTGCTTCATCCAAGATTGCT
>CAZYLQ010000045.1:0-10651 GCA_964648395.1 uncultured bacterium
TAATGAAAATTACAGGAAATGATCTGGGGTTAGCTAAACTCGGGTTATTGGATTTAACAAATATTCATAGGAATATTTCCGTTGAATCCATGGTGGCCGATATTGTAGGTAATAGCGAGGGCGTTATTGGACTTCGGGGCGCTGCCATGGTGGACACAGGGATTTATACGGGTCGCTCGCCTCAGGATAAATATTTCGTGGATGAACCCACTTCATCAGATAAGATTTGGTGGGGGCCTGTGAATAGAAAAATTTCTGAAGACATTTTTAATAAATTATATGACAAAGTGGTCAATTATTACAATGCTTCCGATGGTACCAAAACTTATGTTTTTGACGGATTTGCAGGTGCAGATCCAAACTATTCACTTAATGTACGCTTCATTGCTAAGAAAGCCTGGCAGGCTCATTTTGTTCATAATATGTTTATTCGTCCTAAAAATGGAGAACTAAACGGGTTTGACCCGGGGTTTACTATTATAAATGCATCGGACATCACAAATAATGAATATGAAGAATTTGGCATGAATTCTGAAACATTTATTTTATTTCATCTTGGGAGAAGAATTGCCATAATTGGTGGAACAGAATATGGCGGTGAAATGAAGAAGGGTATATTTTCTGTTCTTCACTATTTATTACCACAGCGAGGTGTTTTATCCATGCATTGTTCCGCAAATGTATATGTGGATGGTGGTAACCCTGCAATATTCTTTGGTCTGTCCGGTACTGGAAAAACCACATTGTCTACAGATCCGGTTCGCCCGCTCATAGGGGATGATGAACACGGGTGGTCTGATGATGGGATATTCAATTTTGAAGGTGGCTGTTATGCAAAAGTCATCAATTTGAATAAGGATGAAGAGCCGGATATTTATAATGCAATTCGGGAAGGCGCATTGCTGGAAAATGTAGTCTATAATGAAGAGACAAAAGTCATTGATTTTACTGATGGTTCTAAAACAGAAAACACACGAGTTTCTTATCCATTAAATCATATTGATAATTCTGTATATGGGCAGGGAAAACCCAGTGTTGCAGGTCATCCAGAAAAGATCATCTTTCTAACATGTGATGCCTATGGTGTTTTGCCACCAGTGGCAAAATTATCATCTGACCAAGCCATGTATCATTTCATTAGTGGATATACGGCAAAAGTAGCAGGTACGGAGCGAGGAGTTACAGAACCAACTGCTACATTTTCTCCCTGTTTTGGCGGTCCATTCTTAACACTCCATCCCTTGCGTTATGCGGAATTATTGAAAGAGAAAATGGAAAAGTTTGACGTAGTAGTTTATTTGGTAAACACTGGATGGGTAGGGGTTAGCGCAAAATCCGGTGCAAAACGATTCAGCCTTCCAAAAACCAGAGAGATTATTAATTCCATTTTGGGTGGACAGATTGAAAAATCCGAATTTGAAACAGATCCATATTTTGGATTTCAAATCCCAATATCACTTAGAAAAATTGATTCAAATCTTTTGAATCCTGTTCGTGCATGGGATAACTTGGATGAGTACCATGTCACAGCAAAAGAATTGGTTCAAAAGTTTCAGACTAATTATAAACAATATGATTTAGGCGACACGGCGGTATTAAATGCCGGTCCTTCACTGTAAAAAAATGAAAAGGGAACATTATGGTTATAGAATTTGCTGCCAGACATTTTCACGCACCCGATAATATTCGCGAATATGCGGAAAAAGAAGTTCGAAAATTCAAGAAATACAATAATAGAGCAACACAATGCCAGATCATATTGGAACATGAACATAACGATCATACAGTAGAGATCAGTTTATCAGTTCCGGGAAATAGGTTCTTCGCAAAAGCAGTGACAAAAAACATGATCAAGTCCATTGACAATGCTGTTGAAAAAACATTGCACCAACTTAAAAAACACATGGATGTGCTCCATAATCATAGATAAACAGAAATATTGAAAATTATTTGAACTCTTAAAGAGTTTATTTAACTTCATTTAGTCGTGATTTGCACCATATTGCCGCGACGTAAAATAAGCGCTAAAAAGGTTTTGTAAAAAGAAGCCGGATTCAGCGCCGGTTTTTTTTATGCAAAAACTTAAAAACATACTAAAAAATAGAATTCTAGTCCTGGACGGTGCCATGGGAACCATGGTACAGTCTTATGGTCTTTCAGAGTCGCATTTCCGTGGAGATCGTTTTGAAAATCATCCCTGCGATTTGAAAGGAAATAATGATTTTCTATCTTTAACTCGCCCTGATGTGGTTGGTGAGATCCACCATGCTTACCTCCAAGCAGGGGCAGATATCATTGAAACCAATACATTCAACGCAACTAGTATTTCCCAAGCTGATTATCAAACGGAAGACCTGGTTTATGAGATCAATAAAACTGCTGCAGAAATTGCGCGGAATGTAGCCGATGAATTCACGGAAAAGACACCAGAAAAACCAAGATTTGTCTGCGGTGCATTAGGCCCTACCAATAAAACAGCATCTATGAGCCCGGATGTATCCAATCCAGGTTTTCGAAATATTTCCTTCGATGAATTATCAGCTGCCTATTATGACCAAGTCAAAGGTCTTGTAGATGGAAGGTGTGATGTTTTAATGGTGGAAACAGTTTTTGACACCTTGAATTGCAAAGCAGCTCTTTTTGGAATTAAATCCTTATTTGAAGACACAGGAAATGAAATTCCTGTCATGGTTTCCGGAACAATCACCGATGCAAGTGGACGTTTACTTTCCGGCCAAACTGTAGAAGCATTTTGGCATTCGATCCGACATATGGATCTTGTGGCTGTGGGACTCAATTGTGCTTTGGGAGCGGAACAGATTCGCCCTTATGTGGATGCATTTTCTCAAATTGCAGATACAAATATTTTAGTTTATCCAAATGCTGGGTTTCCTAATGAATTTGGTGGTTATGATGAAACGCCAAATCAAATGTCAGGGTTTCTCCAAGAATTTTCAGAATCGGGTTTGGTTAATATCGTGGGTGGGTGTTGCGGTACGACCCCGGACCATATTTCAGCTTTTTCCAAATCGGTTGAAGGTATATCACCACGTGAAACTCCAGAAATTGAACAATTGACTAAATTGAGTGGTTTAGAACCGCTTATCATACGCCCTGATTCTAATTTTATTAATGTGGGAGAACGAACTAATGTTACTGGATCTGCTAAATTCAAAAGATTAATTAAAGAAAACCAATACGATGAAGCTCTGATTGTGGCTCGCCAACAAGTGGAAAACGGTGCACAGATCATAGATATAAATATGGATGAGGGATTGATTGACTCTGAAAAAGCTATGGAACGATTTTTACGATTAATTGCTTCGGAGCCAGAGATTTCCAAAGTGCCTATAATGATTGATTCTTCAAAATGGACCGTTCTCGAAACCGGATTAAAGAATATTCAGGGGAAGGGTGTTGTGAATTCCATCTCCTTAAAAGAAGGAGAAGAAGAATTCATCAAGCACGCGAATTTGGTCAAAAAATATGGTGCATCCGTTGTCGTTATGGCATTTGATGAACAGGGTCAGGCGGATACCTTAGAGCGAAAAGTAGGTATCTGCGAAAGGGCTTATGCATTATTAACTGAAAAAGTTGGATTAAGCCCGGAAGATATCATTTTTGATCCCAATATTTTTGCTGTGGCAACAGGAATTGAAGAACATAATCAATATGGGAAAGCCTATATTGATGCTGCAAAAACAATCAAAGAAAAAATGCCCCTTGTTCACATCAGTGGTGGCGTAAGTAATCTTTCATTCTCATTCCGCGGAAATAATGCGGTTCGTGAAGCCATGCATTCTTGTTTCCTTTATCATGCCATTCAAAATGGAATGGATATGGGAATTGTTAATGCGGGACAACTGGTTGTTTATGATGATATTGAACTCTCGTTTCGTAATGCTATCGAAGATGTGTTATTTGATCGTCATCCCGATGCTACGGACCGATTAGTGGAATTGGCTGAAGGGTTTATTGGAATCAAGCAAGAGAAAAAATCGAATAATGAGTGGCGATTATTGCCGACCCAGGAAAGATTATCTCATGCCTTGATTGAAGGAATTGACAAATTTATTGTGGAAGATACTGAAGAGGCTAGAATCCAATTGGACCGCCCTATTGATGTGATTGAGGGGCCATTAATGGATGGGATGAATCGCGTTGGAGATTTGTTTGGCTCGGGTAAAATGTTCCTCCCCCAAGTGGTAAAATCAGCCCGGGTTATGAAAAAAGCAGTTGCCCATTTGATACCATATATCGAGAAAGAAAAAGAAGAAAAAGGGCTTGCTGATATTTCCAATGGAACCATTGTTTTAGCAACAGTAAAAGGGGATGTTCATGATATTGGAAAAAATATTGTAGGCGTTGTTTTAGGCTGCAACGGATATAATATTATTGATCTCGGTGTTATGGTTCCAGCAGATAAAATATTATCTGAAGCAAAGAAAGCCAATACGGATATAATTGGCCTTTCTGGTCTCATAACTCCAAGCTTGGATGAAATGGTTTATGTAGCTTCAGAAATGGAAAGGCAAAAATTTGAAGTTCCATTATTGATTGGTGGTGCTACTACAAGTCGCAAACATACCGCTGTCAAAATAGAAGAAAAATATACATCTTCCGTTATTCATGTTATTGATGCTAGCAGATGTGTGGGCATTGTAAGCAAATTATTAAATCCAGATCATAAAAATGAGCTAGTTAAAAAAACAAAAAATGAATATGAAACAATTCGTGAGACCTTTTATCAAAATCAACAAAAATTAAAACTTTTACCAATAAATGAGGCTAGAAATAGAAAACCTAATTTGGTTTATAATCCAGTTCAACCACAAAAAACCGGGATTCAACAGATCGAATCGATTCCATTAAATGAATTAAAGGATTATATTGACTGGTCACCTTTTTTTCATGCATGGGAATTTAAAGGCACGTATCCAGAAATATTAAATGACTCTAGAAAAGGAGTCGAAGCGGGAAAACTCTTTAATGATGCTCAAAATATGTTGGTATCTCTCATTGAATCAAAATCATTAACAGCTAAGGCGGTGTTTGGGATCTTCCCTGCTCAATCCCAAAAAGAAGAAGTGCATTTAATTAAAAATGATATTACATTTAATTTTCCTCGCCAATTGATAGATAAAGGGAAAAAACCTAATTTTTGTCTGGCGGATTTTATTTCTCCAAATGGCGATGATTATATTGGGTTGTTCACTGTTACGGCTGGACATGGATTAGAAAAACTGGTTGAGCAGTTTGAATCAGACCACGATGATTATAATGCCATTTTGGTAAAAGTGTTAGCTGATCGATATGCAGAAGCCGCTACTGAATGGCTCCATGAAAAAATTCGAAAAAATGATTGGGGTTATGGCTCCAATGAAATTTATTCGAAAGAAGAATTAATTAGTGAAAAATATCAGGGAATTAGGCCGGCACCGGGATATCCCAGTTGTCCTGATCATGCAGAAAAAGATAAAATATGGAAACTTTTGGATGTGGAAAATGCCATAGGTGTTTCTTTGACAGAATCTAGAGCAATGTGGCCCGCAGCTTCTGTATGCGGCTGGTATTTCTCTCATCCTAAATCCCAATACTTTAGCGTATTAAAAAATAATTAAAACCAAAATAATCAAACAAAATAAAATCTTATGAGAATACGAGATAAAATAAAAAAACCGCAACGTCCGGTTGTTGCTTACGAAATTTTACCACCACGAGAAAAAGATGGGACACTGAATTCGTATGGAGAGATTATTAGTTCACTCTTATCACAAACCCATATTGATGCCATTAATATTCCGGAAGTATTGGATGAAAATGGCCGAGGAAAACGTCCTGTGGTAAATCAAAAGCGAGGTGAACCCAGGGAATTTGGTAGACTTCTCCAAGATATTGTTGGAGTGGAAGCCATTGTGAATCGGGTCGTTGTCCATGAACCCTTCGATGCCCAGATGAAATGGATTAAAGAGACAAATAAGGACTATGAAATTGAAAATATGATTATTGTGGGGGGAGAGTCCAGTAATGTTGAATACCCTGGACCATCTGTAAATGAAGTATTATATTCAGTCTCAAGAGAATATAATGAGAATGGCGGTGATATATTCTGTGGCGGAATTGCAATTCCTAGTCGGGCTGCAGAATCAAAGAATTTGATTAAAAAAAGTGAGAATGGTTCTGAATTTTTCACAACACAGGTTTTATACGATTCTTCCAATATTATAAAAATGATTGGTCATTACCAAGAAAGGTGTGATGAACTCAATACATTTCCACGCCGCCTACTTTTGAGTTTTGCTCCGGTTTCTTCCCAAAAAAATATTGAGTTTTTAAAATGGCTTGGTGTTGAAATCCCAAGTGAAACAGAGCGTTATTTACAAGGGAGGCCTGGTTCTATGATTGAAAGATCCTTAGATGTTGCTATAGAAGTTTTGAATGATACACTCAGATCGATCACAGAGAAAAATTTAAAAGTTCCGATTGGTTTAAATGTAGAACATATTATGTCCTACAATTTTCAATCTTCAGTTGAAATGCTCCAGGAATTAGCTCGTATTTATCGGGAATTTTGTATTAAATCAAAGCAGTATTCATAAAAATAATTTGGTAATATTCGCACCAAATTTCTTTAAACAATTAAGTAAGAGTGGATAAAAATAATAGGAACTTAAATTGAGCAAATACTTATTTACATCAGAATCAGTCACAGAAGGGCATCCAGACAAAGCATGCGATGCAATTTCGGATGCTATTTTAGACCATATTTTATCGAAAGATCCCGACGCCCATGTAGCCTGTGAAACCTTGGCAACAAAAGGAGTTGTTGTGGTTTCTGGTGAAGTTCGAACCAATGGGTCTACTGAAGTAGAAAAAGTTGTAAAACAAACAATTAAAGATATTGGATATCATAAAGGTAATAGTGGAGTTGATCCTGAGGATGTTCAAGTTATATCTATGCTCCATGAGCAAAGTTTGGAAATAGCTCAAGGTGTTGATTCAGAGGATATTTCCGAACAAGGTGCTGGTGATCAGGGACTCATGTTTGGATATGCCTGTAATGAAACACCTGAACTCATGCCACTCCCAATCCAGATTGCTCATCGTCTTACCGAAAGATTAACAGAATTGAGAAAAGATGGTACCTTGTCCTGGCTTCGTCCAGATGGTAAATCCCAGGTATCAGTCAACTATGAAGATGGTAAACCAGTTTCTGTAGAGAAAGTGGTTATTGCTACACAGCACGATGATATGTTAGCTGTATATGGAACAGAAAAAAAAGAACTGGAATTCGTAAAAAAGGAAGTGATTGACCATATTATAAAGCCTGTTTTAGATTCTTTTAATTACCCTTACTCTGATGATTATATTGTAAATGGCACAGGCAGGTTTGTTTATGGTGGGCCAGAAGCAGATACAGGGTTAACGGGTCGGAAGATCATTGTTGATACTTATGGTGGATCTGCACCACATGGTGGTGGAGCTTTTTCCGGAAAAGATCCATCCAAGGTGGATCGAAGTGCAACCTACATGGCTCGTTATATTGCTAAGAATATTGTGGCTGCAGGTCTAGCGGATAAATGTGAAGTCCAATTATCTTATGGTATTGGCGTTGCAGAACCAACGTCATTTTATGTGAAATCTTTTGGAACAGGTGAAATGAGTGATGAAAAACTTACTGAAATTGCCAAAGAAGTGTTTCCTGTACGACCAGGAGAAATTGTTGCACACTTAGATTTGAAAAAACCCAGATACAGACAAACAGCAGCCTATGGACATTTTGGTCGCGAGTTGGAATCATTTACTTGGGAAAAAACTGATATGGTCCAACTGCTAAAAGATAAAAAATAATTTTATTTGGGTTATCCCAAACTTGCCAAGGAGCGTTGCATTGGAAATAATTTCCCATCAGGCTTGGCTTTTATAACGACGTTCATTTTGATTAAACTCTTAATTGGAGACACAAATGAACAATCATACAATAAAAAATAACGATTACAAAGTAGCCGATTTGAATTTGGCCGGTTTCGGCCGAAAAGAAATAGAACTTGCAGAGGCGGAAATGCCTGCTCTCATGACGCTCCGGGAAAAATACAAGGAATCACAGCCTTTGGCAGGTGCAAATATTCTTGGCTGTATTCACATGACTATTCAAACTGCAGTCCTGATGGAAACTCTTGTTGATTTAGGTGCAAAAGTTCGGTGGTCATCCTGCAATATTTTCTCAACTCAAGACCATGCAGCTGCAGCAATGGTTGATGCCGATATTCCAACATTTGCATGGAAAGGTGAAACTGAAGAAGAATTTTTTTGGTGTATTGAGCAGACAATCCTAAAAGATGGTAAACCATGGGATGCCAATATGGTATTAGATGATGGTGGCGATTTAACCCAAATGCTGCATGAAAAATACCCTGAAATGCTCCAAAATATTCATGGCATAAGTGAGGAGACTACCACAGGGGTCCATCGTCTTTTAGAAATGTTAGAAGATGGGACGCTTAAAGTACCAGCCATTAATGTGAATGATTCAGTAACTAAATCAAAAAATGATAATAAATACGGATGCCGCCATTCACTCAATGATGCAATTAAACGCGGCACGGATATTCTAATGTCTGGAAAGAAAGCACTTGTGATTGGTTATGGTGATGTGGGGAAAGGATCTGCACAATCTTTACGTCAAGAAGGGATGATTGTAAAGATTAGCGAAATTGATCCAATTTGCGCAATGCAGGCATGTATGGATGGGTTCGAAGTTATTTCTCCTTATCATGACGGGATTAACACGGGCACAGTTGATGGTATTAACAAAGAACTACTTACGACCATCGATTTAATTGTCACGGCGACTGGTAACATAAATGTTTGTGATCGTGCTATGTTACAAACTGTAAAATCAGGTGCGGTGGTTTGTAACATTGGTCACTTTGATAATGAAATAGACACCCAATTTATGCGTGATAATTGGGAGTGGGATGAGGTGAAACCACAAGTTCACCGAATATTCAGAAGTGATGATAAAAATGATTATTTAATTCTATTATCTGAAGGTCGATTGGTTAACCTAGGAAATGCAACGGGGCACCCATCTCGCATTATGGACGGCTCATTTGCAAATCAGGTATTGGCGCAAATGTATTTATTTAATGCAAAATTTGCTGATTTACCACTTAATGAAAAATTATCAAATATTACAGTTAATGTTCTACCAAAGAAACTTGATGAAGAAGTTGCAGCCGGAATGGTGAGAGGGTTTGGGGGTGTATTGACGACAATGACCGATGAGCAGGCTGACTATATTGGTGTTTCAAAAGTAGGGCCATATAAGCCTGAAGTCTATCGATATTGATCTAATCTATTAAAAAAACAAAAAACCCCAAAAAAAATTATGGGGTTTTTTGTTTTTGGTTCTCTCAGATTTATTCTACAAATTTGAATGCGGAAGTCCAAACACTATTGGCAATAAAATGAAGGTAAATCCGAATAACCACCAATTTCGTTGGAAGACGGGATTTCTCCATGCTTTTCTGGCCATTATTTTAATGGCGACGGTGGCGTGCGATTTTGACATTCCGGAAAAGTTCGAAATGCCCACCTGGTATCTTGATTTAAAAATTCCACTGGTTCAAACCAGATATCAAATGGCGGATATTTCCGATTCGTCTGCGGGCATTTTTCTTACAGATGATTCTCTTGGATTTAAAATTATCCAAGAAGGAGAAATGCCTGCCACAGAACTTCCCGATCTTCCTTCTGTGCCACTAGGGCTTGATCAAGCAATTGCATCTGGGGAAATTTCTGGAATTAGTATGGATATAGAGCTACCGGAGATTACAATTAGTCAGCGGATTGACGTTGTAGCGTATGGCCAACAGATTTACCCCGATACTACCGATTTGACTATAGATAAATCCATTTTTGTATATGTTGATCCATATACAGGCGATTCTGTTTTCGTAGATACAACCATTTGGATCGCAGCTTATACCCCTTTTGCATTCCCTGATACGGTTCCCCATGTATTGGAAGCAAACCATTATGATTCTTTAATTGTTGCGGCGTTTAATGGTGCAATGGATTTGTTGAGCAGTGCATTGGATACAACAATTGATCTTGGATTATCTTCAATACCACTACCCGATGATCCGCCCATCATTGCAAGCGTAGATACACTTATAATTGCCAGCCATGAAACCAACAGTGTATATCGGACTCTATTTAAAAATAATGGCATTCCGACTGATTTAGTTGGTGTTTATTCCAGGATGGTTGCTGGATCTTCTGAACCTCTTTCTGATACATTGGCAAACCATAATCAGATTCCATCAATCTCTCAAGGTGTCACATATGCAGACACAACAGATTTATCTGGAAAGGGATTGACAAGTTTCATAAAAATGGCAACCAATATGTCTTTGAGTTCTGCATTGACTGATTATGTAACAATTCCTCCCGGGTCATTGTATGTCGATTTCAATATCACATTTAAAATGGCAGGAATTGATAGTATTGATGTAACAACAAATAATTATTCCATGTCAGACGGCATTGAAATGCCACCGATGGAGTTACCTGAAATGGATATGTCTGAGTCTGGTATAAGCAAAATGGAAATTTATAGAAATGTTCTTAAAAAGGAGGGTGCAGC
>CAZYLQ010000045.1:10751-12910 GCA_964648395.1 uncultured bacterium
CTGGTATAAGCAAAATGGAAATTTATAGAAATGTTCTTAAAAAGGAGGGTGCAGCCTATAATGAGAATAAACTGATCATCCGCGATTTGGCTAGCTCTTTTCCATTCGATATGAATTTCTTAATGAATTTTCAGAATTTTTCACCCACCCCTGATGGTGACTCCGTAAAAATTGAGACTGTTTTAAAAAACGGAATTGAGATTGATACAACATTTGATTTGCGTGGATATACATTACAAAGCACAGATGGAGATAATGATAATGATGGCTGGCCGGACAGTGCATTTACAAGTTTTGACCTTGTCCTTGATATTACAATTCCAGAGCAAAAAGCATCCATACCCTTAGATGGTTCACCCTTGGGTGAATTCACCATGAATATGAAGTTGGAGCAATTATCATTCTCGTCCATTGCTGCAAACCTTTACATGGAAATGCCTGCGGAACCCACTGAACAGGAATTTCCGGCAGGTTTTACAGGTGCCATTCCCACTGAAGCAGTTTTCGAGATTATTTTTAAGAACCAGATAAGATTGCCTATTCAAATGATCATGGAATTCAAAGGCTATAACTCCCTTGGTGAGCTTACTTTTGTACCGGTGATTATTGATACAATTGGGTTTCCATTAACGGATTCAAATTCGGATACTGCCATGACCATCATTGGTTTGAGCAAACTGGGAACAACTATTACAATTTATGAATCGGTTGATGATAGTTTACCGTCATATTCTGTTACAAATGCACCCTGCGACACTTGTTCTTCTATAATAGATTTACTTGCATCCAATCCGGTTCAGATGATTATTACACCAGAGGTGAAAGTAGATGGTCGTGGATCCATTGAAGCTAATAAAGCCATTGCAGGTGGATTTCGTGTGACTATTCCATTTGTCCTTCAATTAGAGCCCATGACCTTTATGGGCGGAACCGCCACAGAAATTGAAACATTTGAACACGATACACGCTATAAAATTCGGAATAGTTTGCTTGAAACAGAATTGGTATCCACCATTACAAACGCTTTGCCATTTGGGGCTGAAGTTTCTGTATTAATGAGTAATGATTCATTATTTCCAACCGACACGACGGCAGCCCAATTAGCCATTTTCCGAGACTCTCTCGCAGTATGGGGAGTTCTAAATGCCACGGACAGTTTATATATTCTCAGGAAATGCAGTGATATTTCACCCGACAGCGGTTTGGTATATATTTTCAACGTTATGACGGATTTTTCAGAATGTTTTGATGATTTACCCTATATCGTAAAATTTAACGGCTCAGGAACGGATACAATCATTTCCTATGTGGATACCTTGTTCAAATTTTCATTACCCAATCCTGAATCATTTTATGGTGCCGATGATACCACTGGATATCCTGAAGGTATGGTGGCAGTGCCAGGCACAGGAGTTTATGCCAGTACCATCGATACGTCTCAGATCTTTTTACTCACAGATTATGGCAGCCACTATACCATGCCGAGATTTCATTTACCTGGAACAGATTCTATGGGCGTCTTTTTATCGGTTGAAGATTATATGGAGATTAGCTCCTTTATCACTTTTCGGTTAAGCAGTTCCGGTGCATTTGGTGAAGTAAACCCTGAATTAATTATTACTTACCCCAATGGAGGACAAACATTATATGCCAATTCAACTTATGAAATTCTCTGGAGTGTAGGCGGATCGAGTTCTGAAAAAGTGGATTTATATTATTCCACACATGGAGATTCAACGACCTATAAGGCAGCCAATTGTGTCCTGACAGATAATTGGACAGAAATTGAATCAGGATTAGATAATCTTGGCACATATTCATGGGATTTGGCTACCAGTGGGTTATCAGAAACTGATTCATTAAGATTGAAAATCGTATCTTCAAATGGGAAGGCTTGTGATATCAACGGATATTATATCAAGATCAGGTCTCCATCCAGATCGAATCGTATGAATCGTCCAAAACAAAAATTGAGTATGAAGGGTAATCGATGAAGCGAATTATTCTCATATTTTGTATGGTTGGAATCTTAGTTCAAGCCCAATCCAAACGTGATCCACGAATGGTAGGGATGGCGGGTGCTTATACAACCATTGCCGATGGAATTTTCTGTGTTGGTTTTAATCCTGGAATAATGGGTCTTCAACAAAATAAACCAT
>CAZYLQ010000046.1:0-2528 GCA_964648395.1 uncultured bacterium
ATCCGGATTGAACTGAAGAATCTCATTTTCCAATGTTTTAAAAGATTGAAAGGGTGTTTCATCAGTCCCATCAATCAGATAAAGTAAAATTTTATTGCGTTCAATATGTTTTAAGAACTGATGGCCTAATCCCTTTCCATCACTGGCACCTTCGATCAAGCCGGGAATATCCGCCATGACAAAAGAACTATAATCACCATATTTCACAATTCCCAAATTCGGTTCAAGTGTCGTGAAAGGATAATCGGCGATTTTTGGTCGCGCAGCAGAAATTCTAGATAGTAAGGTTGATTTTCCAGCATTGGGTAATCCCACCAATCCAACATCAGCCAGAACCTTTAATTCAATTTCATAATGTCCTGTTTCTCCAGGCAATCCCGGCTGGGCTTTGCGTGGTGCCCTGTTGGTGGCTGTTTTAAAACGGATATTACCTTTCCCGCCTATCCCACCCTTACAAACAATAATTTCTTCGCCATTCTCAACAAGATCTGCTACAATAGTATGGTCATCTTTCTTCCGAATCAAAGTTCCTACGGGTACAAGAACAGTGACATCTTTGCCGCCCTTCCCGGCTTTTCTGGAACCGCCGCCGGCACCACCGTCATCTGCTTTATATTTTCGCCGGTATCTTACATCCTGAAGGGTATGCAAATTCGCATCTGCTTTAAAGTAGATATGACCACCTCGGCCACCATCCCCGCCGTCAGGACCACCTTTAGGAACAAATTTTTCCCGTCGGAAATGCACTGCACCCTTACCGCCATTCCCGGCTACGAGTTCAACTTCTGTAAAATCGATAAACATAAATCTTTTAACGGAATTTTTCCGTTATGAATTTAAAGATGAATTTATATATCAGAAAAAATTAGGCCATATTGGCGACAATCTCGCCACCAAACTCGGAGCATTTCAATTTGGTTGCCCCTTCCATAAGCCTATGAAAATCGTAGGTAACACGTTTTTGTCCGATCGCTCCCATGATTCCATTTACAATTAAATCGGCGGCTTCCTGCCAACCCATATACTCAAACATCATTACGCCTGATAAGATAACAGAGCTTGGATTCACCTGGTCTTTTCCAGCATATTTTGGCGCAGTACCATGAGTTGCTTCAAAAATGGCGCGGCCAGTGATATAATTTATATTTGCACCTGGGGCAATCCCGATTCCGCCCACAATTGCTGCCAATGCATCTGAAATGTAATCTCCATTCAAATTAAGAGTGGCAATCACGTCATATTCTGCAGGACGTAATAAAATTTGCTGCAGGAATGCATCTGCGATCACATCTTTTACAATGAGTTCTTTTCCGTCTTTTTTAATGATTTTCCACGGGCCACCATCCAGGTCTGTTGCTCCGTAATCTCTTTTTGCAACTTCATATCCCCAATCCCGAAATGCACCTTCAGTGAACTTCATAATGTTCCCTTTATGGACAAGTGTTACAGAATTTCGTTCATGAGATAATGCATAATCAATGGCTGCTCGGACCAATCTTTCTGTCCCCTCTATGGAAACAGGTTTTACTCCCAAACTACACGTATCAGGGAAACGGATGTTAGTCACGCCCATTTCATTAATGAAAAATGATTTTACTTTTTCTAAGTCTTCCGTCCCTTCCATCCATTCGATACCTGCATAAATATCCTCAGTATTTTCTCTGAAAATGGTCATGTCCACCAAATCCGGTTCCTTTACCGGTGATGGTACGCCTTCAAACCATCGCACAGGACGAACACAGGCAAAAAGATCTAGTTTCTGGCGAAGCGCCACATTCAAGGAGCGGATTCCACCTCCAATCGGCGTCGTTAGGGGCCCTTTAATTGCAACAAGATGATCCTGAATCGAATCAAGGGTGGCTTGTGGAAGCCATTCTCCTGTTTTATTGAAAGCTTTTTCCCCAGCTAAAACTTCAACCCATTCAATCCGTCGTGAATTGCCATAGGCTTTTTCAACTGCGTTATCAAATACATGTACAGCTGCATGCCATATATCAGGACCAATACCATCTCCTTCAATAAAAGGAATGAGTGGGCATTCCGGAACTATCAATCGTCCATTTTCCATTGTCATCTTTCGAGCGCCATTCATGCTGCAGTTTCCTCCACCTTCTTTTTGGTATCGGTTTTTGGTTTTTCTTTTGTGTCTTTTTTGTCCTTAGGTTGTTCGGGCTTATCCTTGTTTTTATAATCTGTTAGATAAAACCCGGATCCCTTAAAAATTAGGCCCGTGCCGCCACTGACAATTCGTTTTACAGCGCACTTTTCCTGTTCACAATTTGGTTTTTGTGTTAGGGCAGAAGATGCCATGGTTTGAAAATGTTCAAACCTCTCCCCGCATTCTGAACAAATATAGTCGTAGGTAGGCATTAAAAATAAATTATTATAGTAAAACTCTTGACCTGAAGTTATAAATAATCAGTCAGAATATTTAGACAATAATGCATCATTCACACAAGATGGGACGAAAGCGGAAATGTCACCACCATTTTTTACCACATCCTTTACAACTGTAGAATTCAAATGAA
>CAZYLQ010000046.1:2538-12750 GCA_964648395.1 uncultured bacterium
TCTCGGGCTCGAGCAGGAAGGAAACGAACTTCTTCGACGCCTCCATCTTCGCCTGTGTCGGGGTGTTGCCCTTCTGGTCGTGTCCCAGCGCGTACAGTCCGCGAAATAATAAGATTTTCTTTACGTGAAGAAATACCTTTAAACAGTTAAACCCCTTGGATATATTGAATTACATTCATGTCCGTGAAGAGAATTCAAATGAATATATTTTTCATCCGGCATCATAAATAATGAAGCAATATCCGGGTTAAGATGAAAATTCATCATAGCCATCTGAAATTCAAACTCAAAATCACTCACATGACGAAGACCTCGAATGATGGCAATTGAATCAGAATGTTTTGCATAATCAACCACAAGTCCAGTGAATTGGTTTACTTTAATATTATTGATATGATTCGTTGAATCCGTTATTAAAGCCAATCTTTCTTCAACAGTGAATAATGGATCTTTTTCCACATTTATAGCAACAACAAATTCAAGGACATCAAATAATTTTGCTGCCCGGGTTGCAATATCGATATGTCCATTGTGAATGGGATCAAATGTTCCTGGATAAATAATTTTTCTCATAAGTTTGTCCAAGTTAAAATTCGTGTATTTCCATAATCAGCCACATCTGCATCTAAAAATGGAGCCTGACTCTTCTCACATTCTAGAATGAGTTTACCGTTTTTATTTAAACGTTCATAAATTGTTCCTACAAGAGTTTCAAGATCAAATCGACCATAAGGAGGATCAGCAAAAATAAGGTCAAAGGATCTGCCTTCTTTTAAAAAACTGAATACATCCATCTTAATGAAAGAAAAATCTACCCCATGAAATTTCAGTGAATTTTCTTTCATTAATGATAAACTTTTATCATGTTTTTCTACAAAGGTGACGAAAGAAGCACCTCGACTTGAAGCTTCTAAGCCCATAATTCCGGAACCGGAAAAAAGATCCAAAACACATGAATAATGAAATGGTACCAGTTTATCAAAAATACTTTTTCTCACCCTTGATTTTGTTGGACGATATGGCATTTTTTTGGACATTTTAATGGGGATGCCTTTGAATCGTCCTGCAAGGATTTTCATTCAATCTTCCAGGATGGAAACATAAAACCCAGCTCTTGGCTCGGGGTGGTCAGCTTCGTTGAATAAGACGAACTTCCTGAGAAGTATCTCATCGCCGACATTGGAAATAATAGCGCTAGCTTGAAGAATATCCGCTTTATTTCTCACCCAAATGAGCATGGGCCCATATATCTGGTTTTGTGTAAATACCTGTTCAAAATACTTTAAAGAATAATCAGTAAGTAATGTGTCTAGTTGAATCATCAAATCCATTTTAGATAAACTACCTGTTGCCACATCTTTCGAATTTTCTGGAAGGTCGAAACTATAATACCATAAAAAGATTGTACTATCTTGTCCCGTCACTTCCACTGAGAAAGAAGTTGGACTTACATCCAAAATATTTTCTATATTGGGATTAATTCCGCTTAAATATTCCAGACTCACAAAAGATTTAGTAATTGTGAGTGCATTATATCGATCCAGATCTGTTTGAGTTAAGATCGATAACAAAGCTGAAGTAATAGATTTGGATTGTTTAAGCAGATTATCTGATGGTGACTGGCTTCCAGCTGGTTTTGAAATTTCGGTTCCCGATGTACTTGATCGTTCAATAAAAAAACCTTTATCCACTCCAAAATATTGATTATTCAATTCTCGTTTTAATTTGAAAATATTGAACGCGATAAATAACCCAACAATTAAGATAAGCCCAAGAGCAGGTCCTGTAGTTATTTGGTGAAATACCTTTTCTATAATTTCTTCCTTTTCATCTATTACTTCTTTTTCATCAATAGCATCTTCTTCCACCACTGTTGGAATAACATTTGTAAAAAAGAAATCGACTATACCCGGTTCATCGAAAAAGTTTAAAGAATGGCCAACAGAGTGACTGGTAATCAATTGTGTTAATTGGTTGGCTTCAAATTCTGGAATACCTCCTACTTGCTGATCATTAATATCTACATCCTTAAACGGCGATGAAATCCTTAGATCTGATGATTCCCATGCAGCGGTTGATTGGCGGCCCAATTTTTGTGCACAAAAAACAGGAATATCATCTAATTCAGATTCCTCCAGCCCTAATGCAGCCAAAGTAACTTCGTTATTTTCATCTGTGGTGGAAATTACTTTTGGCAACCCTCCAGTAAATGCAACCTTTCCCATGTCAAACCGGTTATTCTGAACTTTCATAAAATTATACTGATTACCTGTTCGATGTATAATTGCAGCTTCCGACATGCCCGATCCGTCAAGATAAAGTGAACTCACAGGACCCATCCAATGTGGTGTCCCACCTAATTCAGTAATAGTAAGCTTGATTGTTCTTATAAGGGCATTTGAAACACTACAAACATGTATATTGGATTCATCTGGTAGATAGACTTGTCCGAAAATGGAAACAGACTGCGAATTTGGTCTGGCTTTTTGTGATTCAAGCCAATAGATATAATCTATACTGTCTTCTCTTGAAAGATCCTGTTCTGATTCTACAATGGAATGTGTAATTATTTTGTCGGGGAGACCTACAACAACGTCTTGACCATCAAAGGGAAATGTCTCTTTTGATTTACGGAGTGCTGATGCTAAAACGGAGTTTAATTCCGATTCATCATAAATAATAGATGAGATGCTATCTGTAAATGGAACTCGACCCAGATTCCGTAACACAGTTGAATCACCATCGCGAACCCATGCGCCACAAAGGAGAAATGTATCTGATATAACTAAGCCAACCATATGCGCTCAGTCAGCTTAATCCCAGCTTTTTTGTCCGTCTTTAATTATACCGTGACTATTTGCCTTGAAGGAGAATAATAAATAACGGGGTTCTATGATAGTTTCTTTTATCGGACTTGAAACTTTCAAACTAGCACCATCTTCTCCAATTTCCATTTGATAGGGAATATTCGTAAGTGGGCAATAATAATTTGAAGAGTCGGGTAAATATGTTTTATAATATTCTATCGCTTCAACACGCTTCATCGGCTCTTCTTTTACAATCTCAATAAAGTTTTCATCGCTTTCATATCCACGTAAATCTTTTTTCCGAATAAAGGATGTATCAATTCTGCCTAGATCTTCTGCGAATAATGCAATTTGAACCGTAGTATCGGTGACCGTATCCCTTCGAAAACTTTTAAATCCAAATGTTGTGTCAAATTCAAACTCAAAAGATTCTCCAATATCTACAAAAAATACCTTCCCGCCAATATTGATCTCCTGTTCGCCCATAAATAATGAATCCGCCACCGTAGAATCTCTAGTTGCATTTATCAGGGTCATGGCTTCCAGAGAATTAGGATTGTACTTCCCGGTCAAACTTGAATAAAAAACCTGAGCATCATAAAGATTTTTCATCCTATAACGACTTTCTTTCTGGAAATGTTTCTCTTCCTCCCAGATTGCAACTGGCACATAGATTACAATTATTAGGAAAAACATGGCAACTATTATTGCAATTTCAAGAAGATCAGTTTTGTTTTGTTCGGACAAGTTCATAGTTAACTAATTATAAGGTGATTCGTGGTTTCAACTTTTCAAGCGTCTTAGGGCCAATTCCTTTGACTTTTAACAGATCGTCAAAACTTTTAAATGGCCCGTAATCATCACGAAATCGAATAATTCTTTCAGCAGTTACAGTTCCAATTTTTGGAAGTTTTACCAAATTCTGCTTTTCGGCAGTATTAATATTAATAATTTCTGTATGCGGTTTATAATCCTTTTCTATTGATGGCTCTGACGAATTTAACCCTTTTCTTTTACTAATATCATATGCTAATGTTGCTTTTTTTTCGAATGACTCCTTTTCTAATAAAGTAATTGGTTTAAAATCATCATACAGATGGCTACCTTGGTATAATTTTACCCCATACCCAAGAAAAAGTGTACAAACCAGAAAAATAATGACGTGCTTTTCCCGTCTAGTAAACAATGTCATTAAATATCTATTTTCGATAAAGGATTTAGAATTGGTTCAAGATCATTTTCAAGCGATTCAATCAATTTCTTGGTACTTCTAGACAATTTTTTGGGCGTTTCAATTTGTATCTTAACCAATTGGTCTCCATTAGATCTACTCTTTAATCGTGGGAATCCCTTTCCTTTCAATCTCAATACCTGGCCTGATTGAATCCCCGCTGGAATCTTGAGCCCAGCTTTACCATCTACAGTAGGGATTTCTATCTTTCCTCCCAATACTGCAGTAGGATACGAAATTGTGACTTCAAGTAATACATTTTCACCGTCTCGGACAAAATATTTATGATCTTCTTCCACAAATACAACGATTAGATCACCGGGAGTTTTCGAAATATTTTCATTCCCTTGTCCGTTCAAAGTCATATAATTCCCTTCCTCCACACCAGCAGGGACATTCACTTTAATGGTTTCTTCTTTTTTGATCATTCCATCCGGGCCTGATCCAGTAGGACGGTTTCCAATTCTTTTACCGGAGCCTTCGCAATGAGGACACGTAGATGTGGATCGCATATGTCCAAGAATCGTATTCTGTACCGTAGAAACTTGTCCTTGGCCTTTACATGTTGGACATGTGATAAATTCAGCACCTGATGCAACAACAGATCTTTTAATTTTAATTTTTTTCTCAATACCTTTTGCAATTTCTTCAAAAGTTAATTCCAATTTAATCCGGATATCAGTCCCACGCCCTCGAGATCGTCCCCTGCCACTTCCTCCAAAGATACTCTCAAAGGGGCTTCCACCAAAAATATCACCGAATTGCGAAAATATATCATCCATGCTCATATGAACACCGCCTCCACTAAACCCGCCAGGACCTCCTGTATCACCCATCCCCACACCAGCATGTCCATATTGATCATAACGTGACCGCTTTTGGGCATCACTTAATACAGAATAGGCTTCTGCTGCTTCTTTAAAATTCTTTTCAGCTTCCTTATCATCAGGATTGCGATCTGGGTGATATTTCAGAGCAAGTTTTCGGTAAGACTTTTTAATCTCATTTTCAGTTGCATTTTTGGAAACACCTATTATATCATAAAGATCTCTCATTTCTTATTCACAATCACCTTTGCATGGCGAATCACTTTATCACGATAAGAATATCCCTTTTCAAAAACGCTCAAAATTACATGGTCATCCATGGATTCATCTGTCTGGGTCATCATTGCATCGTGTATCTCTGCATCCATTTCGTCTCCAATTTCACCAAACGATTTTATATCTAGTGATTCCAGAAATTTTTGGATTTTTGCCTCTACCAGTTTCATCCCATCTATCAAGGATTCATTAGTTGCATTTGATGAGTCAAGCATGCGGTCTAGATCATTCATGATAGGAATAAAACCTTTGATAACATTTTCACCATCATATTTTAGTAATGCAGATAATTCATCCGCTTTTCGTCGTCGAAAATTGTCAAATTCTGCTTTAAGTCGAAGATGTTTATCCTTTGCCTCCTCCAACTGCATCTCTAATGATTTAATATGTTCCTTATCTTTTGAAAGTTGTTTAGAAACTTGAGCTTTAGCTGTTTTCGAGCTAGATTTTCTTTTTGGTTCTTTTTTTAATGTTTTAGGCACAATCCACCCTAAATAATAGTTTTATTGAGAAAATTCAGCCCGGAATTTAAGAGCTTGTATTCCGTTTGAACAATGACAGAAAAGTTTTGCTATTTTAAAAAGTTAGATGCAGCACGGTAACTGCCAATCAATGTGATCACAACAACTAAAGAAAAAAGCCAAATCCAAACGACTGGATTAAATGAAAGACGAATGCTCCAAGATGTAAAATTGGTAAAAATATAATTAATACCTTTAACTGATCCCAAGAGTGCTGGATACACTAATAGAGACGAAATGAGGCCAATAAAAACTCCCTCAATGATAAAAGGTAATTTAATGAACATCCTGCTGGCACCAATCATTTGGAGAGATCTAATTAATTCTTTACGAGAATAAACGGATAATTTCACCGTATTATATATAATCAAAACAGCCAGAATAATAATTACCCCAGCTAAATAAGGAAATCTATCTATAACTCGGCTGTAATTTCTTTCAATTTTTTTAATTAAATTTCCCTGATAGCGAACGTCCTCAACTCGACCTATTGATCTAATTTTTTTAATTATAGGTTCAACCCTGATTAAATCTCTGCTAGTTCTGGATAAATTCACCACTGCGCTCACGGGCAAGGGATTATACCCTAATATGTCCATTATATCTTCGCCGAACTGATCTTTAAAAATTCGGACTGCATCTTCTTTTTCAATAATCGTTGCGGTACGAACACCCTTAATTTTTTTTATTTGATGAATCAGCCCGACGGCTTCTTCATTGGAAACATCTTGTTTAAAAAACACCTCAATCTTGTATTTTGACCTGAGATATTGTAATACTTTATGAGTATTATCTCCTGCAGTAGCTAAAAGACCCACAATAAACAAAGAAATAAACAAAGAGATGATAGCTGTAAATGCAGTCATTTTATGTCGCCATATATTCTTTATCCCCTCAGTAATCAAATAATAAAACTGATTCATTACCGTCCTCGCAAAATACCATCTTTGAGTTCATAGATTGGTCGCCCTCGACCCTTAATTAAATTATAATTATGAGATGCCATTAAGATAGTAGTCCCAGTTTCATGGATTGTTTCAAGGAGCCTCACTAATTCAAAAGAAGCTACAGGATCTAAATTTCCTGTAGGTTCGTCTGCAAGTAAAATATCAGGCTCCTTTATAATCGCTCTCGCAAGGCAAGCTCGTTGCTGCTCTCCGCCTGATAATTCAGTTGGAAAATGATGATTTTTTTCTTCTAAACCTACGAGTTCAAGTGCTTCTTCCACCCTTTCTGGAATTTCCCGTGCTGAATATCCAAGAACATGCAAAGGAAGTGCAACATTTTCAAATAGGTTTCGATCATCCAAAAGTTTATAATCTTGAAAAACCATCCCAATGAGTTTACGAGCTTTTGGAATTTTTCGTTTTGTCATGCTCTTAGATGAAAAACCATTAACCTTAACACGACCAGCATCAGGTAGCAAATCAAAATACATCAATCGCATGAGAGTAGTTTTACCAGAACCTGTTGGACCGATCAAAAAGGAAAACTCTCCATCATTGATGGTTAGGCTTAAATTATTAACGCCAGAACCCTTTTCGTGGGCATAGGTAACATTTTGGAATTCAATCATGAAAAAATCAAGTGTGTTTTAAGATGTAGAAAATAGGAAAAATACAAATGCATTGAATGATTTTTCTTCGTCTAATCATAAGAAAGTAAACCTTTTAGTAAATATGGGTTTTCCAATTATTTTTCGGGGGGAATTTTTGTAGCTTCCGCACCTGTAAAAAAACATTATTTGGCGACATGGACACTAATATTATTCTAGATTGTATTCTAGTAATCATTTCTATTATCATGCTTTGGAAAGGCGCAGACTGGCTAGTTGACTCAGCTTCCGAAATTGCGCATACTTTAAAAGTATCTGATTTGATTATCGGACTTACAGTTGTAGCCTTCGGGACATCAGCACCAGAATTTGCGGTAACCATTAGCGCAGCAATAACACAACAATCGGAAATATCCATTGGAAATGTAATTGGTTCCAATATTTTTAACCTTGGTTTTATTCTTGGCGGTACTGCCATAATTCGTCCCATAACCACATCGTCGAAATTATTTAACCGTGATGGCCTCTTTTTACTTATAGCAACCGCATTAATCTTCTTTCTCTTTTTCGGTTTTGATGGTTGGACACCCAATGATTCATTTACCAACATTGAAGGTATATTATTATTTTCATTATTAATTGGGTATGTTGCTTTTCTATTTATCAAAAAAGATCCTCCTGAGGAAGTGCACCCTCAAAATGCCAGTTGGAAATCCTATGCTTTTTTCATAATCGGTCTTTTCTTGATAGTTTATGGCGGGCACCTTATGGTTAAACATGCATCCAGTGTAGCCCATTCTTGGGGTGTATCTGATTGGGTCATTGCCGTCACTATTGTAGCAGCAGGAACATCAGCACCTGAATTTGCAACGTCCATATCCGCAGCGCTTAAAGGACGGCACGGGATTGCATTGGGTAATTTGATTGGGAGCGACCTTTTTAATTTATTAGGTGTGCTGGGATTAGCAGGAATCATAAATCCAACATTCATAAGTGAAGATATTTATAGTAGCACTTTTCTTCTGGTAATTATGGTAGGAATTACTCTATTTATGATTCGTACCAATTGGAAAATCAGTCGCACAGAAGGAACAATCCTCGTCGTGATTAATTTGATCCGATGGTATTTCAATTTCGCATCTTAGGCATATAAATTATTCTCATTAATGTAATCCCAAACTGGGAGCGTCACCAGATACCGAATTGTTTTATTTTCTACCCATCGATGGCGAATATTGCTAGATGAAATTTCAAAACGAGGAATATTGGCAAACTGTATGCGATGGAGAATCCAAGATGGAATATCACTAGGACGAAAACCAGGACGAATTGCAACAATCACCTGGCACTCATTCAATATTTCTTTTGAATCTTTCCAATTATGAAAATCAAGTAAACTATCGCTTCCAATCAAATAAAACGTATCGTCAATATTTGAACCTTCCTCTTCCTTGATGGCCATGATTGTATCAATGGAATAAGAAACTCCTCTCCGTTTTATTTCCATATTAGATATTTCAAAATTAGGATTTCCTTCAACAGCAATTTGGAGCATTTCAAGACGATCTTTTATAGGCGTTATCTCTGTCTTATGCGGGGGTTGATATGCGGGAATAAACAGGATTTTGTCAAAATTTTCCGCTTCACAAACTGTTTGAGCAATAAGCAAGTGTCCTATATGAGGCGGATCAAATGTGCCACCAAATAAACAAATTTTCATTATTGTCCTTTTTCAATCTTTTTTTGAATCTCCTGGATTGTTTCCTTCGCATCATCAAAAAGACCATGTTCTGTCAGATTCATTTCATTTTCAACTAACAAATCTTGTGCTTCATTAATTTGCCGATTATTTGCCAATGCTTTAATCATTCCTTGGCGAGCAAGATGCACCACGTCTGTATCGTAATAATGATCAAGAACACGTTCAAAGGCAATTTTGGCGGAATCAAATTCTTCCATTTTCATATAAAGAATCCCCGTTTCGTATAATTTCACTCCCAATTTTTCTCGCAATAATTCAATGGATGTTAAAACTTCTCCCTTGAATTTTGACTGTTGGAAATCATCTAAGAATTCCTGATATCGTTCCAGAGCTTTTTCCGTGTACTCTTGATCATGGTAATATTTTGGTGATTCAATCCGGTACGCTTCACAAATCTTGAATCGAGCATCTTCAACAAAAGGACTAAACCCCATACGCCGTGTAAGCTTTTCATATTCGGCGATCGACTCTAAATATTCTTCATTCCTGAAATAAGCTTCTCCCAGAAAATATTGGGCATCATCTCCCAGATCCGAACCAGTACCTCGAATAACAATCTGTTTAAAATCAAGCTGGGCTTGAAGATATTTCTCATTGTCCAAATTTTTCAAACCAATATTGAATTGCTCCTGCAGGTCAATTTCATCATTATGTCTTGATCCGGCACAAGAACTCAGAAATAGGGTAAATATTATAATGATACAGTAATGTAATTTTTTCATATTATTAAAAGTTTATAGTTAAAGCAACACCACCAACGCCGCCAGGGTTATAAGGATTATATAATAAACTTACATCCGTTTCAATGGTTGTTGGGTTTAGTTTTTCACGGGATTGTTTCTGGCTAGTTAGAACAGCTTCTAACCCACTAAATACATGGTTAAATAATAAGGCAGTAATACTAAATTTTGCCATATTTAACATTTTGTTTGAATTAAATCTTTGGTCAAGATAGTCTGCTTTCAAAGGTGTTTTAATCACAATTTCAGTACTGTCTTCTAATTGTTTTTCTTCCCAATACCAATCTGTGTTGGCATCTGACCATCCACCAACAAATTGATCATATTTTCCAATATTTTCATAAAAATGACGATCTCGAACTACATTGACTAAATCTGAATCTAAATATCCCGAAATAATCCCTAAACTGTCAGATGGGATAAATTCACCGTATTGAGCAGCAAGATCACCAGACAAATGCAATAATAAATGATGCGTTCCTTCATAATTACT